>CAYSIM010000001.1:0-26034 GCA_964431165.1 uncultured Thermoplasmatales archaeon
CCCTTACCTTCTCCCATACGGTATCCAGATCAACATTTGAATCAATTACTTTATAATTCCTCAAATTTGCCAAGTAAAGGTAGAATCCCCTCACCTCCTTTAGGTAATTCACCTTTTCAAAAACCTCCTTTTTCCTGGGTCCTATCCTTTCAAGGCCTTTTTCAGGATCCACGTCCAGATAAAAAATTATGTCGGGGTCGAATGAAAATGGTTCATAAATATCATTAAGATAAGAAAAGGCATTTTCCCTTGTTCCTAAAATTTTTTCAAGGGAACTACCCTGATAGGCAAATGTTGAGTCCACATACCTATCGCATATTACAATATGCCCAGATGAAATTTTCTCCTTAATATGCTCTACCCTGTCCGCCATGAAAATAAATACCCTAGTAAATACGTCCAGTTCTTTTTCCATGATATCCTTAACATCAAAGATAATTTTTGTAGGTTCCTCCGTTAGATAGACGGTTTTACCTTTACTCTGTAAATATTCTGACAATCTCCTTGCAATGGATGTTTTACCAGAGCCATCAATGCCTTCCAGGGTGATGAACATATGTTTCTTTAATGATCTACCATAAGATTAATTTTATTCCACTTGATTACCCAAGCATGGATTTTGAACAGGGGGATTTTATAGAGGTAAAGACAAAAAAAGGCATCTTCAGGGGTATATTGATGCCCAGGCATGCCTTCAGCGGAGAAGATATAATCATACTCAAGCTTGATAATGGCTACAACATAGGTATAAAGATTGATGGTGAAACTGAAATAAAACTCATATCCAAGGGTGAAAAGAAAAAAATTGAAAGGAATGTGGTGAAAAATGAATATGGCCCAAAAATTTCTGTTTTAGGCACGGGTGGAACAATTGCAAGTTACATAGATTATTCAACGGGGGCTGTTAAGCCTGCAGTTTCCCAGGAGGAACTTCTTTTAGCCATACCTGAAATAAAGGAAAAATACGCTATCAGAAGCAGGGTTATTTTTTCCATACTCAGCGAAAACATGAAGGTAAGTCATTGGAAAATACTTGCAAGAGAAGTGGAAAGGGAATTTCAAGAATCCTCCAGTATTATAATCCCCCATGGAACGGATACTATGTCATATACAGCTTCTGCCCTAGCATTCATGGTGCAGAATTTGCCCGGGCCCGTTGTTCTGGTAGGTGCGCAGAGATCAAGCGATAGACCAAGTTCAGATGCATATTTAAATTTAATTTCAAGCCTAAAGCTAGCTGGTACGGATCTTGGGGAGGTTGTGGTGGCCATGCATGGTTCAGTTTCAGACAGCTTCATTTATGTTCACAGGGGTGTCAGGGTAAGGAAAATGCACACGAGCAGGAGGGATGCCTTCAGAAGCGTTAACGATTTACCCATTGCAATAGTTGAAAAGGATGTGAAATTCCTGGGTGAATACAGGAAAAGATCTGGACCACCTGTTCTCAGGGAAAATATGGATGAGAAGGTAGCACTTTTGTATTACTATCCAAACATGGATCCGGATATACTTCTTGATATAGGAAATAGGATGCACGGAATAATCCTGGCTGGAACAGGTCTTGGACATGTTTCTGAGGACCTTATTCCCATAATAAAGGATCTTAATTCAAGGGGTGTTTTTGTTGGTATTACATCTCAATGTCTTTACGGTTCCGTAAATCTTAATGTATATTCCACAGGCAGGGAAATGGTTCTTGCAGGTGCAGTACCCCTGAAGGACATGCTTCCTGAGGTAGCCTATGTGAAGCTGATGTGGGTACTTGCCAATTATCCGGGGGAGGAGAAAAATAAAATGCTGGAGAATTTTGCAGGTGAAATATCCGATAGGAGGGTGTCCGAATATGTTTAAGGCAGGTCTTGAAATACATCAGCAGCTAGACACAAAAAAATTGTTCTGCTCCTGCGATTCTTATTTGAGCGATAATGTGAGGGGTGAATTCACAAGGATACTTAGACCTGTGCAGAGTGAACTTGGTGAATATGATGCAGCAGCGCTTATGGAATCCATAAAGGGAAGAACCTTCGTTTACCAGATTACGGATAATTCGTGCCTTGTGGAGATGGATGAGGAACCACCCCACGAAGTAAATATGGAGGCACTTGAAACATCCATCCAAATAGCTTTAATGTTCAACTGTAGAATAGTGGATGAAGTCCATTTTATGAGAAAAATAGTGATTGATGGATCCAATACATCAGGATTCCAGAGAACTGCCCTCATAGGTATGGATGGCTACATAGAAACGGATTCAGGCAGGATTACAATCAGATCTGTTTGCTTGGAAGAAGAAGCAGCAAGGAAGGTGGAGGAAAGGGAGGGTATTGCAATCTACAGACTGGATAGACTTGGTATACCCCTCATTGAGGTGACCACAGGCCCGGATATGAAAACACCAGAGGATGTGAAGACTGTGGCGGAAAGGATAGGCTATGCGCTCAGGGCAACTAGGAAGGTGAAAAGGGGTGTGGGCACCATAAGGCAGGATCTGAACATTTCCACCGATGGTGGAAGGGTAGAAGTAAAAGGTGTTTCAAGGCTGAATCTCATAGAAAAAATAGCCAGGTACGAGATGGAAAGGCAAAAAATGCTAACTGAAATAGCCATGGAATTAAAGAAAAGAAAGCCTGATTTGAATAATATGGAGATATTTGATGTTACTGAAATATTTTCATCAACTGGAAGTAAAATAATAAAAAATTCCCTTGTAAGGGGTGAAAGGGTACTTGGCATAAAGGTACCAGGATTCAGGGGGCTTTTGAAGGGGGATAAATACAGATTCGGAAAAGAACTTGCAGAACTTGCTAGGGCCATGGGAATTCCCGGCATATTCCATTCTGACGAGCTACCAAACTATGGCATTACAAATGATGAGGTAAATAAACTCAAAAGATTTTTCAACATCTCAGGTGATGATGCATTCATAATAATGGCTGCAGAAATATCTAAGGGTAAGGAGGTGATGGCGTACATAATAGAAAGGATTAGAAAGGCAATGGAGGGAGTTCCTTCAGAAACAAGGGGTCCAAGGGATGATGGCACGACAGAGTTCATGAGACCTCTGCCAGGCAGGGAAAGAATGTATCCTGAAACGGATGTACCGCCAATAAAAATTAACGAGGAAATGATTGAGAGATTGAAAAAAACATTGCCAAAATCCTTCGAGGAGGCTCTGGAAGAGGTATCGAAAAAATATGATATATCCCAGCAGCAGGCAAGGCAAATACTCGATGAAAACAGGGAGGATGAATTCTCAAGATATTTTTCAATTTACAGTAATGGAAAAGTGATTTTCAGAACTCTATTCAACACACTTCCCGAAATGGAGAAGGAGGGTCTTGACGTTTCAAAAATTAAGGAAGAGGATCTTGAAAAAATATTCAAAGCAGTGGCTGAAAAAAGGGTGCTGAAGGAGGCGATACCTTATATGATAAAATACATCATCGAAGGTAAAGGATTGCCTTTCGATGAATTCTCACCTCTGGATGAGGACTCTTTAAGGCAGATGCTTGAAAAGATTTTAGAAGAGAATTTGAATGATGTTAAATCGAGGAATGCTCTCCAGGCCATGATGGGTATAGCCATGGATAAACTAAAGGGCAGGGCAGATGGTGAATCCGTTAACAGGATCCTGAAAAAATTGCTGGATGAGAGGGGTGGTATGAAATGAAATATGTACCCGATACATCTGTTATAATAAATGGAAAATTTCTCGAAATAATTTCTGATAATGATGAAATAATAATTCCAGAATCCGTTCTTTCAGAAATAGAGGCACAGGCCAACAGGGGTTTGATGATTGGTTTTACTGGATTGAAGGAGCTTGAAAGGTTAAGATCCATGGAGAGGGAAAAGAACCTGAAGATTTCATTCTACGGTAGAAGACCTGATAAATGGCAGATAGAAAGGGCAAAGAGCGGTGAAATTGATGAGATGATAAGGCAGGCAGCACTGGAGAATAATGCAAAGCTTGTAACGTCAGATTTCGTGCAGGCAAGTGTGGCAAGGATTAAGGGTGTGGATGTTCTTTTTATAGAAACTAAGAGAGGACCATCGGTAAAGATAGAGGACTTTTTCGATAATGATACCATGAGTGTCCATCTGAAGGTAAATACATTCCCTATGGCGAAGAAGGGAAGCCCCGGAAATTTTAATCTTGTAAAAATATACGATAATATTCTAGAGGAAAATGATCTTGAAGAGATTGCAATGGACATTGTTGAAAGGGCAAGGAGTGAGAGCAATTCATTCATTGAGATTGAAATGAAGGGTGTAACCGTTGTTCAGTTGAGGGAATACAGGATAGTTATAACAAGGGAACCATTTTCAGATGGCATTGAAATCACAGCCGTAAGGCCAATAGTGAAATTTAGCATTGAACATTATGGCCTTGATGATAATCTCATAAAAAGGCTGAATGAAACAACTAGGGGAATAATAATCTCTGGTGCACCAGGTGCAGGAAAAACAACATTTGCTCAGGCACTTGCTGAAATGTACAGTGCCTCAGGGAAAATAGTTAAGACTATTGAGAGGCCCAGGGATCTACAGGTGAGGGATGAGATCACGCAGTACACTGCACTGGAGGGAAGCATGGAAAAAACAGGGAATATACTATTGCTTGTTAGACCTGATTATACAATTTTTGATGAGGTAAGGACATCGGAGGATTTCCAGGTTTATGCGGATTTGAGACTCTCAGGTGTTGGTATGGTGGGTGTTGTTCATGCGACGCGTCCGGTTGATGCCATACAGAGATTGATAGGTAGAATAGAGCTTGGAATGATACCACAGGTAACGGATACATTCATCCATATTGATGCAGGGAGTGTGAAGAGTGTTTATTATCTTGAATACACCGTGAAGGTACCTACTGGAATGAAAGAAGAGGACCTATCCAGGCCCGTTATAGAAGTAAGGGATTTCTTTACAAATGCCCTCGAGTTCGAAATCTACAGTTTCGGTGAACAGGTGGTGGTGGTACCTGTAAAAGAGGAGAAAAACAGGATATACCAGCTTGCAGAGATGAGAATACAGGAAATTCTAAGGAAATATATTCCACACGGTTTTAAAGTGGAGATTTCATCACCTGCCAGCATGAGGCTATACATTCCATCTGAAGATATTCCTGAAATAATAGGGAAGGGTGGGAGCAATATAGATAAGCTTGAAAAAATTGTTGGACTTCACATAGATGTTTTTCCCATGCATGAGGGTGAAATAATCCCGGTAATGGTGCAGAAAAAGAAGGATGTTTTTTACCTGGTACTTGAGGGGGAGGTGAAGAAAAGGGAGGGAAATATTATGGCAGATAGTGATATATTATTTACAGGTGTTTTCTCAAAGGAAGGCATTATGAAAATAAAACAGAATTCACAGGAAGGAATGGAACTCATGAATGCACTCACACAGGGTAAAAAAATTTATTTCAGACCCTGGTAAATTTCTCAAAATATTTATCCTTAAGCTGGTACTGCCTCACCTTGATATCGCTCTCAAGGAGAACTAACTTTGCAAGATCGTCGGGATAGCCTTCAGCATATACTATTTCCCTTATACCCGCATTTATTATCATCTTTGAGCAGACAACACAGGGGTGGTTGGTAACGTAAATAACAGAATCCCTCACACTAACACCATGCACGGCTGCCTGTATTATGGCATTCTGTTCCGCATGCAAACCCCTACAAAGCTCATGCCTTTCACCAGAATCAATGCCTAGATCCTCCCTTATGCATCCTGTTACCTCGCAGTGTGCAAGGCCAGAAGGTGGACCGTTATAGCCAGTGGCAATCACTCTCCTATCCTTAACTATTACTGCACCCACCTTTCTTCTCAGGCAGGTGGACCTTGATGCAGCAAGGTAAGCCATGCGCATAAAGTATTCATCCCAGTCAGGCCTTCCTTCCATATGGAAAGGAATTGATTATGATATTAAAATTTATTTCAGCAATTTTTCTTCATACATTTTTATCAGATCATCCACATTGACTTTATTTTCCACAGCATAGATGAATGCAAGTATTTCAATTGTGAAATATTTGTTTTTTGATCTCATCTTGTTTATTTCACTCACTATTTCATTTCTTTTTTTACCCGTTGATTTCTCTATCCTGTCTATTGTTGCCTTGAATATATCCTCTTCTTTCTCTTCCCTAATCTCTATCTCCTGAGGTGTAATCTCAAAATCCACCGGAATCTCAAGGTCCTTGAATGAAAATTGTGGAATGTAATGATCCTCCTCCTTTTTAAGGAGATTCAGCTTTACACAGTTCTCCAGGAATTTTTCAACATAGGATGGTTCCATCCACCTGTTCTCGAAGGAGATTATTTTAATGAAATCCTCCTTTTTCAGCTCCTGCCTGCCAACCTTCTTCTGAACAAGGAATATTAATACTTTGAATTTCTCTATCATATTTCCACCAGCCTGCCATCCGTCAATTTGAATTTTCTGGGTAGCTCCAATCCAAGGCTGGTGATGAAAATTTTTCCTCCCATATTGAGGAATTTTTTCACCAGATCCTCATCATCGCTTTTAAGTGCGATGTTATCCGTGTACTGCAATGAATATGCAAGGAATTCTTCATCCACCTTTTTTGTACCCAGGACTGCCACCTTTGCCCCTGATAGGATTATATCATAAACATCATCCTTCCAGCGAATGTTGGCCTCGTACCATACACCGTAAATATTGGCAATCTTTGAGAGTAATTTAAAATTTATATCCCTTCCCCTGAAAGAAGGTACATCAACCACATATATTTCCTTTTCCTTAACACCATCAATAAATTCGTCAAGGGATCCAAAGCCCCTTATTGTCCTTTTTTCAAGGTAAAACACGGGGATTGAAATTTTTTCCATCAGAATAATGAATGATTTATTCATATAAATATTCAGCGATTTTTCCTAGGCCAGTAGTCATAGAATATGACGGCAGCAGCTATTAATGCCAGTGTAATGAAAAGATAAACATAGCTCATGGTGGGTATGTCCCCTGTCTGACCAGCAAGAATGAGTTTTATGTCTCCAAGCCATGGTATCCATCCTGTGGCAAGACCATAGACCATCCCCATTGTAACAGGTCTAGGGGCAATGCCCACATTCTGATCAGCAGCATAGTAGGCTACGTCTGGATATATAACATTTGGATCCATGAATTGTGAATTGGCAAGATTGTTATCACCCATGGTGATGAATCCATCCTCACCAATGAATTTTGAAAGGTCAACAACGAGATTCTTGTGTGAAAAACCTACATTTAATATTACAACTTTATAACCCAGTATTTCAAGCCAGTTTCCAGCCTTATATGGAAAAATGGACCGTTCCATGAAACGTAGAACATGGCCCTATGTATTACAGGCACAGAATTTGGATATGGAAGGTAAAGGATTACATCACCATAATCACCATATGAAACATGGTTAATTTCCCTTCCTTCAACATAGGTTATTATACTGCTAACGTTCGTCACCTTCTTTGGTATGACAATATCCCCCGTGTTAATAACACCCCATGTAAAATCGCTACCATGCTGCATTGATGATGATTCGATTATTGTCATCGGTGGCCATATACCTGAGTAGGCGTAAAGTGCAAGGAATACAATAAGAACTGCAGCTACTGCAATACCCAGGCTCTTCAATGTTTCTTTTACTTCCTTCTGCATACTAGATTATAAAGGAATGCATTCTTAATATTTTTTCTGATTTTTTTATCACATCTTTGCTTTTAAGACATCTTTCTAAAGCTAAAGGATAGAAAAGTGAATAGTGAGTGTGAGAAATATTTTAATACAAGAAAAAACATAGAATATAATGTATGAGAATAGATGCAGATTTGATTAAGGAAGATAGGAAAAAGGTGAAGCAACGGGCAGATAAACGAAGATTAAAGATAACAAGGGCTTATGCAGTATTAATAAGGAAGGCTCTGGAGTATGAAAATTCAAAAGGTAATTAAGTGCGAAATAATCGGTCCAACGAGAATGAAAGAAAGGATATTCAAATGCGGAGTATTTGGATTGAAATATAATAGATATTTTAACGGGGCAGTTAATATAGGAAACAGGCTCTCTGGCTATATGCTGAAGGCCAGAAGAAGTGGACCTGCGAACTCCCCCAGCGAACAATATCCCGAAAGGGAACATAATGGCAATTCAGTATTCGAGGGGAGAAGCTCCATCGGTAAAGGTGGGGTAGTTCACTATTTCCTATCATGATAGCTTTAAAATGTGGAAAATCGCATATTTAATCATTGCATTGCTGCTCATCTCATTGAATTTCCATGTTACGGATACGGGAGATTCAAATAGTATTATTATTGGTTATTCTGGAAATCCTTCCAATTTAATTTCTTTTTTATCATCCATGGGCATATCCTATTTTCATCTGGGAAATTATTATCTTCTCTATGGAAACACCTGTAATTTCTTTTTTAACATTCCTTTACAAATATCCAAAGATATATTCTTTATTAGAGAACCTGTAAAGGTCAAGCCTTTTATTGAGTATTCTTCTGACCCATACACCATAAATGATATTATTTCAGCCTATGGCATCTCCAATCTCAAGGGTAAGGGTGAAAATTTCACAGGTATTGTCCTAGTTCCATACGGGGATCCATATATTTACAGAAATTTAAATTACTTTGATTCAAGATTCGGAATAGGTAATGCCAACATTTCCGTTTATTATTTTCCCTCACCACCAAAGGATTTTCCCTCCTCATGGGTTTCTGAAACGGACCTCGATGTGGAAGTACTTCACGCCACTGCACCTGAAGCTAAAATTTTATTGTTTGTTACAAAGGATGATAACGTTTCCACACTTGAAATGGCATTGAAATATATAGTCGATAATAAACTGGGTGATGTTGTTTCAATGAGCTGGGGAGGTCCAGAACTTCAGGTTTATGATTCTTTCTTTCACGAGACCATAAAGGAAGCTGCTGAAAAGGGTATAACGTTGATAGCATCTTCTGGTGACACAGGTGATGTGTATTATCCTGCCTCCGACCCTTATGTACTTTCAGTCGGAGGTACTTCCCTTGTTACTTCAAATGGAAAATATTCCTATGAGTATGTATGGAAGAATAGCGGTGGTGGTATTAGTTCAATTTTTAAGGAACCACTATGGCAGATTCCAGAAGTGAGGCTTGAGGGGCGGGGTGTGCCCGATTTATCGTTGGATGCGGATCCTGACACTGGTGTTTTCATATATTCCAACGGTATAGTAGGTATGGGAGGTACTAGCCTCTCTGCGCCTCTTCTTGCTGGGATGCTTTTAGATGTCGATTCCATAAAGGGTTATTCCCTTGGTTTTATTACACCACAGCTTTACTATTTACATGAAAATTATAAAAATTATTTTCATCCAATTCTCTACAACAACACCTTTTCATTTTCCTGGGAAGTAAAAACTGGTCTGGGAAGTCCTATTATTGATAACTGGTCCTTCCCATATTCCTATTTCGGTGCATCTGTTTTCCTTGGCAATTTCACAAATGCCGATGTGGTTCAGTTCAGCATAAGAGGCATAAAAGAGGAGAGTTTCCATATTGATGATTCTTTTTCATTCTTTGCTCTGCTGAAAGGTAATGAAAATGTTAGTATTGGCTATAAAATACCTGAGGGAAAATTTTTCTATTCCTGGCCCAATGGGACGGTTTATTTTGGAAATGTTAATAAAGGTTTTCTCTACAATCTAAAAATATTCATAAAAAATTCAACAATTATTTTGGATGGTGTGTCCTACAAAATGCCATTTTTCCCGGGTAATTTTTCACTTTATGCCTATTCCCTGGCAGGGGGTAATGAGAGCTATTATACCAATCTGGGTCCCGCAGAGTTCAGGAATTTCATCGTTATTTCTGGAGGTATACCAAAATATCCTGAGAAAATCATTTCCGTGGAGAATAAAAAAAGCATTTACGGTGCAATGGAAATTCCATTCATATACAACGACTTCCTCATTGGCAAGGTAGATGGATATGCTGAAAAAAATCTCTGGCCTGGTAATTTTTCATATACAAAGGTTCATAATTTCATTCTAGGCAGAAATTCCATTCCTAATTTCCCATGGATTGTAGGAACAGGGAGAGCGAACGATCCATACATAATATCAGGTTTTGATATCTCTGGGTACGTTGCAATTCTTATAAATATATCAGGCGAAATTGTGTTCAAAAATATAAGGGTCTCTGGAATTTTTGGCATTGTGGATCACGGCAATAATTCAATATATATCATTAATTCAAGTTTTAGCAATTTACTTGGCATACAGTGCATTTCATGTAAGCTCATCATCGAGAATTCTACATTCTTTACAATTTTTTCAATATACTCTTTATTTTCTAGCATTTCCCTTGAAAAAGACACATTCTATTCCCTTGCAGGCATTTTTCCTCTTTTTGGATCTGTCTCCATGCAATCTACCTGGATAATATCACCCATTCCTTTTCTAACAAATTATTTCATTGGTGTACCTAATTATTTATTCATATCCATTTGGTTTTTAATAATCTTTTTCATACTTATTCTCAGAAAAAAGAAAAAATAATTTGTTTTAAAATTCAAAGAAAATTGAGGAAATGTCAAATATTGTACAAAAATCTTTATATATAGGATTGCATTAATATGCAATTGATCACGCTGATGCCCCTCCTCCCCTTTTACTTATCCTGAAATTTTATATATCAAATTACTATTTTCAATCTTACCCGGCTTAGCTCAGTGGTAGAGCGGCGGACTGTAGTGGGAAAAAATTCCGCCGCGGACATCCGCATGTCCCCGGTTCGAATCCGGGAGCCGGGATTATTTCTGAGAGTTGTTGAATTTTTTAAAATACTCGTAGACATTTTTTGCATAATTCTTTATTTCCTTTATCTTTGGGTTTCTGGAATATTTGTTTAAATCAATGTTTGATAGTGGTAAAAGATATTCTTCCATCAATCTTTTCCTTCTTTTCTCAAAAACATCGATGAAATTTATGTTTGCTGAATAAAGGCTCTTCCTTCCCGTTTTTATCCTTTCTACAAGGTTATTTTCCATAAGATCCTTTATGGAAGAATAGACCATTGTAATGGAATATCCCGTCTTTTCAGCGATTTCCCGTATTGAAAGTGGTTTTTCAGAAATTGAAAGAACAGCATATACCATGCAGGATGAATCGTTGAGACCAATGTTCTTCATTAGCTTTTTAATGAGAATTATAAGCTCATCTTTAGTCAAGGGACACCACCCCCCAGATCTATATTCATTACCTTCCTTGCGTAGGGTATGAGCCTCCTGAAAACAAATCCATGCGTCCTTGCAAGATCTTTTAAAAGATATATCGGTCTTACATAGAATGATACATATGCCCAGGAAAGCCATTTTAATATCTGCTCAGAAGTGAAATTCTTTAACTTAATTACAGGTGAAAGTGTTGTAAACTTTCTCCAGTTCAAGGTAAGAAGGAGATTCCTTTCAACCACATAATCCCAGAGTCTTGTACCAGGATATGGTGTGGCTATCGTGAACTGTGCTACTGTTACCCCAACCTTCTTGGAAAAATTCACGGTAGTTTTAACATCCTTTACAGTATCATCAGGAAAACCAATTATGAATGAACCAAGGGTATTAAGGCCCGCTTCATTGGCCTTCCTGACGGAAATTTTTGCAAGATCGAGCGTTATTCCCTTACCTATGAAATCAAGTATCCTTTGAACTCCTGATTCTATGCCAAAATATACGGTGTGTGCACCTGCTTTTTTCATATTCCTTGCAATTTCATCGTTGAATAAATTTACCCTTGCAGATGCTGACCATCTGATATCAAGGCCTTCTTTATTTATTCTATCTGTTAGCTCAATGGCCCTTTTCATGTTAAGGGTAAAGGTATCATCCAGGAACTCTATCTCCTTTTTGTTATACTTATACCTGAGTGTTTTTAGTTCATCAATCACCCTTTCCACTGAATGGCCACGCCATCTTTTACCAAATTGTAAAGAGGAGGAGCAGAAAATGCAGTTATAGGGGCAACCCCTGGATGTCATCACAGTTCCAAATTGCACACCGTCTATCTCATACTTCTCCATGGGAAGAAGATCCCACGAAGGTTCCGGGATAGTGTCCACATCAACTATAAGTGGTTGTGGAGGATTATCCACCACTGCATCACCTTTTCTGAATGCTATGCCCAACACATCCTTTGGATCCTTTTTACCATGAACTACATCGAGAATACCTGAGAATGAAATCTCACCTTCACCCTTCACCACATAATCAATATCCTTACTTTCCTTCAGTGTAAGCTCAGGAACGAATGTAACATGCGGGCCGCCTATCACTGTTATAATGTCCCTGGAAATTTCCTTTGCCTTCTTTGCCACCTGATATGCATCCGGTATCATGGATGTGGTGGATGTAATGGCAACAATGTCTGGAGAATAATCTTTCATTATTTTTTCCACTTCCTCGAAGGTGAGATCCTCCGCTATGGAATCAATTATCTTTGAATCAAAACCCTTTTCCCTTGCAACAGAAGCAAGATAGGCAAGACCCAAAGGTGGGCCTGTGGTTCCAACTATGCTCTTTATTGCTGATTCAGTGGGAGGAGAAATGAAAAGAATTTTCATTTTTTACCACCAATTTCAGGTGCCAGAGCAAATTCCTTCAAAATTTCATCATAATATTTCTCATTGTATGAGCAACCAGGATCTGGTGCAAGATAATTACCGAAGTATCCATAGGCCCTTGCCCTGCAACCACCGCAAGGGTTTCTGAAGATACAGGATTTGCAATTCTCTTCATATAGATCCCTGTTTCTAAGTTCCCTTAATACCTGTGAATTTTCCCATATCTCCTTGAACGGTTTTTCTCTAATATTTCCCACCTTTATGGGAAGGAAAACGCAGGGACCTACATCACCATTGTCCTCAAGAGATGCATAAAGCCTTCCCGCACCGCATCCTCCTATGAACTCTGCGAGACCTACACCTGTAGAACCATAGTCCGCTGAAGCAAAGTGAGTCGGAGAATATGTTTTTCCCGTTCCTGCAAGTACCCTTTCAATTCCAATTTGTGAATATGTAGGGCTCGTTGAAAAAATATCTATTTTCTTTTCCTGCCATCTATCATAAAGATAATTCAGGAGATCCGTCCTTTCCTTGGGTGAAAGATCCTGCATTATTATTTCCTTTCCCCTGCCCGTGGGAACAAAATTGAAAACAATGAATTTCTTTACACCTAGCGATATGGCAAGGTCTATCATCTGTGGTATTTCGTCAATATTATATTTAGTTGCAGTTGTTGCTATGGCTGTGTCGAAAGCGCCGGATTGAACAACATTCTTTATGCCTTCCACTGTTCTTTCCCATGCACCCTCAACACCCCTGAACATATCGTGTGTTTTTGGCTCAGGTGCATCCAGGCTTACCTCAACATACTTTATACCTATGCTCTTCAATCTTTCAACGTTTTGTTTTGTTAGCAATGTACCGTTGGTAGCTATAGTTGTGTACATCCCTTTCCTGGATGCATATTCTGCAACTTTCCAGAAATCCGGGCTGATTAAAGGTTCACCCCCTGAAAATGATAACATTGTTACACCCGCTTCATCAAACTGATCCACAACGCTGAACTTTTCTTCCAATGTCAATTCATCCGCATGTTTGAATGGTCCAGCATTAGCATAGCAGTGAAGGCACCTCAAATTGCATTGCTTGGTTATATTCCACACTATGAGCAAAGGAGCTTCAAAAATCTGTGGCCTGGTGATCCCGTATTTGGCCACAGACCTCAGAGTGATTGCAACTCCCTTCCTCACAAACGGTTCCTTCAGTGCATTTTTTATTAAAGAAATATCATCTATCCCAAATGTTTTCATTGCCCTTTTAAGCGCTGCCTCAATTGTTTTTACCTCTAATTCCTCACTAACAGAATTATATTCCTCAACACCTGCAAATATACCTAAAACATGCTCGAATTTTTTTGGAGTAATCATCCTTCTCATTATGAATTTAGCAAACCTGTTATCCACTATCTTCTGAAATTGTGCAACAAGCTGTGTAGTATCTATCTTTCCGGTATAGGCTGTAACCACATCACCTCCTATTTTTTCATCCATGTTTTCACCTCCTTATCATAATTATGATAATTTTAATTATTTTAATTTTTTCAGTAAATTATCATTTTTTAAGTTCCATGTTCTGATATGAATATTAAGAAATTATCCATCGATAAAAAAAATTGGACAAAAAACAAATCCCCATGCCCCAAAAATAATCGTTTATAATGAGAAAAAATAACCTGATATTATTTTTTGGTTCAAGATAAAAATCCTATGGTAAATTAGTCATAAAAAATACAAAATTTCAATGATAATGCTCTGTAAAAATCCCTCAAAAAAAGTTTTAAGAAATTTATATATATATATTTATTATATATTATAATGAATATTATAAAAATTAACACCGCCCTAAAATAGACCGGATAATTTTATAAATTTGTTGATTACATCAATTTATTCATAAGGATCACTTTGGAAAATAATTTAACATTAAAGTTTTCATTTTCAAAAAAGTATCCTCTTTTCATAAAATAAGGCATACAATTCTATTATTGCCCTGAATTGATTAATAATGCACTTGATAAATCAAAAAGATCTTTTAAAGAGGTAATGATCCAATAAAAATATGGGGAGCGGATGATGGTAGGTAGGATTTATAAAAGGCCTGTAAAGACAGGAATTTTTATATTACCATATTATTTGCAAAATCATTGCAAATATTTTATATACTAATTTGTAATAATATTACATATTGAAAACTATAACCCTTGGTGGATTCACGAAGAAGATATTGGTTATCTACAGTGGAAAGAAGCTCAGATAAATTGGATTCCAAGTGTTGTAGAAGAGATTTCCATGAAACCCTTTTCCCTTAATTTCATCTTTGGACCCAGACAGGTTGGAAAGACAATGGCCATAAAAATACTTATACACAATCTTTTGAAGTACCATGATCCTAGGAAAATATTTTATTATTCCTGTGATGAACTTACGACTATCAGGAACTTGGAGAGGTTCTGGATAATTATCTTTCAGCAAGAAAAGCTTGGGGAATAAGAAATTCAATGATTTTTTTGGATGAAATAACATTTGTTAAGGAATGGTGGAGAGTCATAAAATCCAGAATAGATTCTGGAAATTTATCGGGAGATGTTCTTACAATAACCGGTTCAGCTAGCATTGAACTCATGAAACAGAGAGAATTTTTCCCAGGAAGAAGAGGAAATGGAAAAGATCATATAATGATGCCTTTAAAATTTTCTGAATATGTCAAGATTCTTTCTAAAATTGAACCTGTCACAGGCAAAATAGAAGAAATTGATAGAAATGTAGATGCAAACAGAATGTATTCCTCCACACTCAAAGAATTATTCACAAACTATTTGAAAATTGGCGGATTTCCTAGGGCAATTATAGACTTTTACAGATACGGAAGGGTTTCACAGGAAACAGTGAAAACTCATTTAGACAGGATAAGAGGAGACTGGTCAAAGACTGGAAAAAGCGAGAAATATATGAAGGAAGTTCTGACTTACATAATAAAGGCATCTGGTACACCTATAAGCTGGAATGGTATATCTTCAGAGACAGGAATTAACTCCCCTCACACTGCAAGGAGTTATGTTGAGGTTTTGGAAGGTATATTTTCTGTAATTATACTTCATATGATCTCACCTCAATCGCAGGTTCTTTATAGAAAAAACCGCAAAATACATTTCACTGATCCACTCCTTTACAGAGTTTTTTCAGATTATGTTGGGGTAAAATTTTCTGAAGACTGGCTTTTAGAGGGTGTAGCTGCAGCGCTTTTATCAAGGATGTGTCCTGTCTACTACTGGAGAAATTTTACGGAAGTTGATATTATCTGTAAAATGGATGGTGAAAATATCGGGATTGAGATAACAAAAGGATTGAAAAAGTGGAAGAAACCATTTCATATAAAAAAGACCTATGTTTTAAATGATGATAATATTCATCTCTATATGGCTTCTATTTAATTTTTAAAACTCACTTTTTATTTGTTTATCCAAAAAATTTTAAAAAAATTAATAAAGAAAAAATGGATAATTAAAAATGGTGTAGTAAATGGGAGTTGATATATCCGACATAATTGAGTCGGTAGAATTGGAATTGGGTGATCTAAAGGGTAAAATAGTGGCCATAGATGCATTCAACACACTTTATCAATTCCTGAGTATAATTAGGCAGCCGGACGGAACACCCCTTATGGATAGGAATGGAAAAATTACCTCCCATCTATCTGGTTTGTTCTACAGGAGTGTCAACATAATGGAAATGGGCATAAAACCAGTTTATGTTTTTGATGGAAAACCACCTGAATTGAAGGGTAAAACAATACTTGAAAGAATGCAAAGAAGGGAAAAAGCGGAAAAGGAATGGCAGGAAGCACTGGAATCTGGTAACATAGAGGAGGCAAGGATTTGGTCGCAGCAGTCCAGCAAGCTTACACAGGAAATGGTGGATCAATCAAAAAGATTGCTTGAACTTATGGGTGTTCCATGGGTACAGGCACCAAGTGAGGGCGAAGCTCAGGCAGCACATATGGCAAGGAAGGGGAATGCTTATGCCTCAGCTTCCCAAGACTTCGATTCACTTCTTTTTGGCACACCGAGACTTGTGAGAAATCTTACCATAACGGGAAAGAGAAAATTACCCAGGAAAAATGTTTACAAGGAGATAAAACCCGAGATTATAGAGCTTGATAAAGTTCTTTCTTCACTTTCCATCACAAGGGAACAGCTTGTGGATATTGGTATCCTAGTTGGTACCGATTTTAATGAAGGTGTGAAAAATGTTGGTCCTAAAAAGGCCCTTAAGCTAATAAAGACTTACGGTAACCTTGAAAAGGTAATTGAAAACACGGAGATAAAAATTGAAAATTATATTGAGGTAAGGGAAATATTTCTGAATCCACCTGTAACCGATGATTATAGATTTGAATGGAAAGATCCTGATGTGGAAGGAATATTGAAATTCATGTGCGATGAGCATGATTTCTCCAGGGAAAGGGTAATGGGAGCCATTGAAAAATTAAAAGAATTTAAAAAGGTGAAATCTCAGAAAAATCTTGAAGAATGGTTCTGAATCAAAATATTGTGCATACAAAGATCTCTTCCTATTTACCATAATATTTTCTTTGAAATTTATTAAGAAATGAAAAATTTTTCATTAATTCCCCTTTTAATTAATTTGATTTTTTATTTTTTCATTACAAAGGCTCTTTATACAGATAATTTAAAAAAAGGTATAAAAATTTAAATAAACATAGCAGATTATTTTCTTCCAATGAACATTGAAAGGATAAAAAAGAACGTCCAAGAGATAGTAACAATTGAGGATCTTGAGAAAATTTCGGGAAGAAGCGGACTGAAGGGTTACATAGGGTTTGAGCCATCAGGTCTTGTACACCTTGGAACGGGGCTCATATGTGGTAACAAGATTAAGGATCTTGCAGAAGAGAATGTTTCTATGAGGGTGCTGCTAGCTGACTGGCACGCATTTATAAATGATAAATTCTCAGGTGATATGGAGAAAATAAGGCTGGCGGCAGAAATAATGAAGGAATCATTCCTTGCCCTTGGAGTACCCAATAGTGTGCAGTTCGTCTATGCCGAGGAACTTGTGGATGGCAAGGAATACTGGTCCATACTCCTGAAGGTGGCAAAGAATACAACACTGAACAGGGTGAGGCGTGCACTGGACATAATGGGAAGGAAGAGCTCTGATCTTGATATGGACACATCAAAGATGATCTATCCTTTCATGCAGGTAACTGACATATTTTTCATGGATCTAGACATAGCACTAGGTGGAATGGATCAGAGGCATGCGCACATGCTCGCAAGGGAGCTGGCACCAAAATTGGGTTTCAAGGTCCCAGTTGCTATACACACACCTTTACTTACAAGCCTGAAGGGAGGTGACAGGATGGATTTTACATCTAAAATGAGCAAGAGCAAGGCTGAGAGTGCAATATTTGTTACGGATACGCCAGAGCAAATAAGATCAAAAATAAGGGGTGCCTACTGCCCTGAAGGTGAGGTAGATAATAATCCAGTTCTTGATATTTACAGATACATAATATTCCCTTACTATAGGGAAGAAATAAAAATAGAAAGGAAGTATGGTGGTGATATAATAGTTAAGGGCTATGCTGATCTGGAATCACTATATTCAAGGAAAGAAATACATCCCCTCGATCTGAAGGAGAATATTTCACAGCTTCTCATTGAAATTTTAAAACCTGTAAGGGAAAAGCTTGAAAGCAAAACAGAAATGAAGGAGATGATAGAAAAGATTTCATCACAAAATAAAAATTAGCTGAAAAATTTAATTTTTCGAAAAAATTTTTTAATACTCTGCTCTTTTTCCATTTCTATGGAATTTTCGAAGAAAGACTTCAACGAATGGTACAATGAGGTAATAGAGAATGCAGGTCTTGTGGACAAGAGGTATCCGGTAAAGGGAATGAATGTTTGGCTACCATACGGATGGTCCATCGCTAGGAAAATAGACGAAATATTGAGAAATCTTATGTTCTCCACGAACCATGAAGAGGTATATTTTCCTCTATTAATTCCAAAGGATCAATTTGCAAAGGAGGAGGAGCACATCAGGGGATTTGCGGGTGAGGTGTTTTGGGTGGAGAGGGGGGGTGATACACCCCTTGATATACCTCTGGCCCTAAGGCCAACCAGCGAAACAGCCATGTACCCTCTATTCTCACTCTGGATAAGAACTCATGGTGATCTCCCACTTAAGGTGTTCCAGATAGTGAATGTCTTCAGGTACGAGACAAAACAGACGAGGGTATTTCTCAGGGTAAGGGAAATACATTTCTTCGAAGCTCATACATGCCACAGGAGCTATGAGGAGGCAGAGATGCAAATAATGGAGGACAGGGAAATATGGAAAAAATTCTGTGATTTATTGGCTCTTCCATACATACTCAACAAAAGACCTGACTGGGATAAATTTGCAGGTGCAGATTATACAATAGCTGCCGATACCATTATGCCTTCAGGCAGGCCTTTGCAGATAGGAACCATGCACAACTACAGGCAGAATTTCTCAAAGGCCTATGGAATAATGTTCCTGGATGAGAATGGAAAGAGGGATTATGTTCACCAGACAACATTCGGAATAAGTGAAAGGGTAATAGGTGCCATTGTTGGTATTCATGGTGATGACAGGGGATTGATTTTGCCACCTGCCATCGCGCCCTACCAGGTGGTGATTGTTCCCATAGTTGGTGAGGAAAAGGAGAATGTTATAAATGAAAGTAGAAAATTCTACGAAGAAATAAAAGAGAAATTCAGGGTAAAGATTGATGACAGGGATAATTACACACCCGGTTACAAATTCTATGAATGGGAAATGAAGGGTGTGCCTCTCAGGGCTGAGCTAGGTCCAAGGGATATAAAGAATGGTGTGGTAACACTTGCAAGGAGGGACACATTTGAAAGGATAACAGTGAAAAGGGAAGAAGCTGTTAAAAGTATAGAAAGTATTTTAAATGAAATACATGAAAATCTTAAATCCAGGGCATGGAAGGAAATGCAGAATTTTATTGAGGAGGCAAAAACTCTGGATGATATTGTAAAGAGCAACAAAGTGAATATAATAAACTGGTGCGGAAGAGAGGAATGTGCAAGGAAGATAGATGAAATAGCCGGAAAGAATGTTCTTGGAATACCTGTTGAAATGGAAGGAAAAGAGGGGAAATGTGCCGTCTGCGGTAAAGAAACAAAAATTGTATGTTACGTTGGAAAATCCTACTGAGACTTTTCATTCAATCTTGCAAGTATTACACCGAGGATGCCGAATATAAAAATTGGTGTGACGAATGAAAATAGACCCACATCAAACCATGCGTTGTATTTGAGTGACCATCCAAGATAAAAAATAAGTGCTGTTACTATGAGAATATAACCGAAAATTTCCACTAGCAGGTTTTTCCACATCATTCGGAAGAAATCGAAACAATATAAAAAGATTTTTACCATTAGCACAATACTCCAATCATGAAGGTGGGTGTTTGCGGTTTCTGCATGAAAAGATCTGAAATATATAAGGAGCTTGATGCAGTGGAGATACAGAAAACATTCTACGATTTTGTGGATGAATCCTGGTTAAAACGCCTGAGGGATGAGTCTGGAGATTTTGAATTCACCATAAAAGCAATACAGGTGATTACACATGGAAAAAATTCCACTACCTATAGAAGATTCAGGTCCTCATTTGGAAATATGGAAAATTATGGGGGTTTCAGGGAAACGGATGAAATTAAAAACGCCATGGAGAAGATGCTCCTTTATGCTAGAATCTTGAATTCAAGAATCATAATATTCCAAGCACCCCCATCATTCTCTGAAAATGAAGAGAATTTGAAAAATTTGATGAATTTTTTTGTAAAATATAAAAGTAATGAAATTTTATATGGCCTGGAGCTAAGGGGAAAATGGAGCATGGAAACTCTAAAAAATATCTATGAAACTCTTGGCATAATTCACATTGTTGATCCATTCAAATCAGAAAGTGTGAGTGAAGGAATGAGATACTTCAGGCTTCATGGCATAGGAGGTTATGCCTATTCATACACAGACGAGGATCTTTTCATATTGAAGAATAAAGTTAAAGAAAATGATTATATAATGTTCAACAACACCAATATGTGCAAGGATGCAATCAAATTCAGGATGATGATCCATGGAATCAAGAACACCCGCTAAGGTGATACTATTCGGTGAACATGCAGTTGTTTATGGTGAGCCAGCAATAGCTGTGGCAATAAATCTCTATTCCTATGTAAGAGTGGAAAAATCCGAATACATGCTTGTGGATGGGCATGCACCCGATAAACGGTACCATTCATATATTATAAAAGCTTACGAATTCTCAGGTATAGATTTCCCTGTCAGCATAAATGTGAAGAGTTCACTTTCGCAGTCCTCTGGACTGGGCTCTTCAGCATCTGTTACAGTTGGCACAGTTTCCTCTCTGCTTTCATTAAAGGCTTCATGGTCCAAGGAAGAAATAGCAAGGATAGCTTTTGAAACTGAGTATAGTGTCCAGGGAAAAGCAAGTCCGGTGGATACTTCAACCGTAACATCAGGTGGTGCAGTATTAATCTCATCCAAGGAGAAAAAAAATGCTCTATGGAGAATAGAGAAAAACGGTCTATCCTGGTGGGTGGAAAGATTAAAAATAAAGGATCTTGACCTTATCGTGGCCAATTCTGGAATTAGGGGATCAACAGCACAGATGGTGGCAAAGGTGAACAGCTTTGTCTCAAGGAATACCTTTGGCATGGAAATAATAAGGGAAATAGGAAAAATATCCATGGAGGCGCTTGTTCCCCTTGAGAATGGGGATCTTGAGGCAATAGGCAATTTGATGAATAGGAACAATAAATTGCTAAACATACTTGGTGTAGGTCATGAGATTACAACAAAAATAATGGAGAGCGTATTGCACTATTCATATGGCACAAAGATAACTGGTGCTGGTGGAGGCGGTTCTGTTCTTATACTCCCAAAAGAGAAGGAAAAGGTAGTTGAAATACTGGATAGAATGGGCATAAAATTCTTTAACGTAAGAATTGACAAGGATGGTGTTCTACTTATTGATTGATGGTATCCTTGTTACGGCCACCACCCTATCATTTTCCTTCAGGTCTATTAACTTTACCCCTGCAGCATTCCTGCTGAGTTCAGGTATTTCGGATATTGAAAACTGTATGGTCATGCCGTTCATTGTCTGGAGCATTATGGAATCATCATTTTCTATCTTTATGGCACCTGCAAGGTTACCCGTTTTTTCATTCAATCTCTGCCCTTTTATACCCACCGTTCCCCTATGGGTTTTCCTGAACATACTTACAGGCGTTACCTTACCCCTCCCAAATTCCGTTACTGTTAATATCATATCCCTATCCTTCACGGATGATATTGATAAAACCTGATCTCCTTGCCTCAATTTTATACCCCTTACACCATGGCTTACCCTTCCCATATCCCTCAGCTCTTTTGCCGAGAACCTCACAGCCTGTCCTTTAACTGTGAATATAAAAATATCATCTTCCTCACCTACCAGGGCCACATCTTTTATGGAATCATCCTTAAGTGATATGGCTATTATTCCCCTCTGTCTTATGTTCATGAAATGTTCCAGCCCTGTTTTCTTAATAATTCCACTGCTTGTTAGGAATACTATGCTTCCTGCCGGTTTATCATTCACGGGCAATATTCTCTCCACCCTTTCATCTTCATAAAGATCGATATAATTCCTTATGTTCTTTCCCGTGGCTTTTCTTGATGTTTGCAATATCCTGTAGCATTTGAGTGCATATACCCTCCCCTTGTTTGTAAAGAATAGCAGGGTATCCCTGCTGTTGGCTATCAATACCTGCTTCGGAAAATCGCCCTCAGAATATTCTGTGATCACACCTGTGCCGCCCCTACCCTGGGACCTGTACTCTTCGAGGGAGATCCTCTTTATATATCCATCCCTTGTGAATGTGACTATGAAATTCTCAGGCGGGATAAGATCCTCGATTTCACGCCTTCCAATCTCTTCCTTTGCTATCTCGGTTCTCCTTTCATCCCCGTATCTCTTCTTAAGGTCAAGCATCTCCTTTTTCATCATTTCATAGATTTTTTCCTCATGCGCCAGAAGATCCTTCAATCTTTCTATTTCTTTTCTTACATCCATCTCCTCTTTCAGGATAGATTCCCTTTCAAGTGCAGTAAGCCTTTGCAGCCTTAGATCAAGAACGGCCTTTGCCTGAATTTCGCTCATAAGAAAATTCTTCATTAATGCCTCCTTTGCCTCCTGGTAATCCTTGGATGCCCTTATTGTCCTTATCACCTCATCTATATGATCAAGGGCTATTATGTAACCCTGGAGTATGTGTGCCCTCTCCTCATTTTTCTTTAGATCAAATGTGATCCTGGCGGTGATCACCCTGAACCTGTGCTTAACAAATTCGGATATAAGTTCCTTGAGATTGAATATCCTTGGAACATTATCTATAAGTGCCAGATTTATTATTCCGTAGGAAACCTCCAGCTGTGTGTGCTCGAAAAGCTGATTCAAAACAATATCCATATTTGCATCCTTTTTTAATTTTATAACTATTCTTATGCCCTCTTTATTGCTCTCATCCTTTATTGCCTGGACACCACTAATTTTTTCCTCCTTTACCAGTTGTCCTATGTTTTTCAACAATTCTGATTTATTCACCTCATAGGGTATTTCTGTAAAAATTATGTCCCTATCTTGAATTTCATATTTTCCCCTTATTTTTACAGTGCCCCTACCAGTTTTATACGCCTCTATCAAACCTGAATAATTGAATACAATACCACCGGTTGGAAAATCTGGTCCTTTTATTATGGTAATAAGTTCATCCACAGTGCAATCCCTGTGATCAATATAATGAATGATTGCATCCACAACATCTGCTATGTTATGTGGCGGCATATTGGTTGCCATGCCCACGGCTATGCCAGATGATCCATTGATCAGCAGATTCGGTGCCTTTGAGGGAAGATAGATAGGTTCGTTAAGAGTTCCATCAAAATTCTGCATCATTGGCACGGTTTCCTTTTCTATATCCTCAAGCATTTCCTCCGCAAGCCTGTCCAGCCTTGCCTCTGTGTACCTCATGGCAGCGGGTGAATCACCATCAATACTGCCAAAATTCCCCTGGCCCTGAACAAGAGTATATCTGAGTGAAAATGGCTGTGCCATTCTCACAAGAGCATCGTATATGGCAGCCTCCCCGTGTGGATGGTATTTACCCATCACTTCACCAACTATCCTGGCGCATTTTCTGAATGGTTTTTCATGGGTAAGGCCCATCTCATACATTGAATAAAGGATCCTCCTCTGAACGGGTTTCAGACCATCCCTTACATCCGGCAGAGATCTACCTACAATAACACTCATGGCATAATCCATGTAAGAATACTTCATTTCCTCCTCTATGTTCTTTACCTGTACGTTTGGCATTCATTCCACCTCAAATATCAAGGTTCATTACCTCTCTGGCATGCTTTAGTATGAATTCTCTCCTGGGCTCCACCTGATCACCCATGAGGAGTGTGAATAGCCTGTCTGCTTCAGATGCTGTCTCTATGTCTATTTTAAGCAACCTCCTTGTTTCAGGGTTCATGGTTGTTTCCCATAGCTGCTGTGGATTCATCTCTCCAAGACCCTTGAACCTCTGAACAATTGCATTTGGACCCATTTCTTTTAGTATTCTTTCCTTTTCATCGTCTGAATAAACGTATCTCACATCCGATCCCTTCTGTATTCTGTAAAGCGGTGGCTGTGCAATGAACACATGACCATTCAGTATCAATTCCTTCATGTATCTATAAAAGAAGGTTAAGAGAAGTGTTCTTATATGCGCTCCATCCACATCTGCATCTGTCATTATTATTATTTTTCCATATCTAAGCTTTGAAATATCAAAATCCTCCTTTACACCAGTGCCTATTGCCGATATAAGTGCCTTTATCTCCTCACTCCTGAATGCCCTTTCAAGGTTTGCCTTTTCCACATTCAATATTTTACCTCTGAGTGGAAGTATTGCCTGAAATTCCCTGTTTCTGGCCTGTTTTGCACTTCCACCCGCACTATCACCCTCCACTATGAATAATTCCGTTTTTTCTCTATCCTCCAGGGAGCAATCTGCCAGCTTTCCAGGGAGATCAAGGGCATCAAGAAGATTCTTTCTTCTCACAAGTTCCTTAGCCTTTCTAGCAGCCTCCCTTGCCATTGCGTTATTTATTATTTTTGAAATTATTATTTTCGCAGTGTTTGGATGTTCCTCCATATATTTTTTCAGATGTCTAATTACAATGGAATTAACTATGCCCTTCACCTCACTGTTTCCTAGTTTTGCCTTCGTCTGACCTTCGAACTGTGGTTCTGGATGCTTTACAAGGATAACAGCTGTTAGACCTTCCCTTATATCCTCTCCAGTGATTGTAATATCTTTAAGTAGATTATTTTCCCTCGCGTAATCATTAAATACCCTTGTGAGCGCCATCCTGAATCCTATAACGTGTGTACCACCATCCTCGGTCTGAATGTCATTCACATAACCAAGCAATGTTTCATATGGAGAATCTGTGTACTGAATCGCCGCCTCTACCTTTATATCACCCTCACCATCTTCAAAATATATAACATCCTCGTGAAGGGGATGAACACCTTCATTAAGGAATTTTACAAATTCAACAAGACCACCATCGTATTTGAATTCCTCCATTTCCCCTGACCTTAAATCCTTCAAAATTATCTTCAATCCCCTGTTAAGGAACGCCATGCTCCTGAGTTTTCCCTTAACAATATCATACTTGAAGTTAAGTGTCTCAAATACCTGTGGATCGGGTCTGAAATAAACATATGTGCCTGTACTAGATGGAAGTTCAAGATCAATTTTTTCCGAAAGTACTATCTTTCCATCCTCTACCTTTCCCACCTCCCTTATCTCACCCATCTTTTTACCCCTTGAATATTCCTGCATGTAGATTTTTCCTTCCCTTTTGACAACTATCCTGAAATACTCTGAAAGAAAATTTACCACATGGATTCCCACACCATGTAATCCACCAGAAACCCTGTAAACCTTCTTATCAAATTTTGCACCTGAATGAAGTTCTGTAAGGACAATTTCCAGCGCTGGCTTGTTATAAAGGGGATGATTTTCCACAGGAATACCCCTACCATGATCCTCAACACTTACACCATCTTGGTATAATTTTACAATTATGTTCTTGCACATTCCTGCAAGTGCCTCATCCACACTGTTATCCACAACTTCAAGCAAAAGATGGTGCAATCCCCTTTCATCCGTGCTCCCTATGTACATCCCCGGTCTTTTTCTCACTGCCTCTATATCGCTCAAAATCTGAATATCCTCTGCCCTATAATCAACACCATTTTCCAT
>CAYSIM010000001.1:26044-31875 GCA_964431165.1 uncultured Thermoplasmatales archaeon
AGTATTTGAATGTCTTCTGCCTTATAAGACATGTTTCCATTTTCCATAATTTTTCCTCTTTCATTTCCTAATTGTTTACTGGAATAAAAACCTTTTTATTTTTATTGATTTTTACAATAAATACCAAAGCCACCATTTTATATATAGACCTAAAAATTTTTCTATTTACTATTTTAACTTTTCTATCCAAGATTTCAAAACCCTTAAACATAGATTCCAGCTCACCCTCGGTAAAATAATGGGTGATTATGCCATTACCCCTCAGGTATGTACTCTTTTCTATTTCCATACCCTTCCCATATCTGAAATCATCAGTAGAAAAAGATTCAAAGACAAGTATGGCACCATCCTTTGCTACCCTTATAATCTCATTCAATGCAATTTCCCTCTCATTCAGGAGCATATGTGATAATGCGTGGGATGCGATTAAAACATCAAAAGAATCTTCCCTGAATGGCATCTTTAATGCATTTCCAAGTACCTTGCCATATTCCTTCCCTGAGGTCCTTCTTAATGAGTTCATTGAAAAATCAAGGAGTATGACCTTGTAACCCTTCTCAGAGAGTGTGTAACTAGCCTTACCTGTGCCTGAACAAATGTCAAGTATAAGTGAATTTTTCTCAAGATATTTTTCCAAAGAATAATCCTTGTAAACCCTCCAAGGATCACCGTGATGGGAATAGAATCTTTCCCAGCTTTTTCTTTGTTCTCTAAGCAGCATATGCATATCTTTGAGACCTTGCATACAATCTTCTCCAGAACAATCTATTTATTAAAACTACCGTAAAAGCCATTACCAGAACATAGAAAATATTGAGAATAACACTACCCCTGACATATGTGGCATAATCAATAAGGTAACCTATCCCAAGGACTGAATAAACTGTTCCATTTATTAGTATATACTCTGAAACTATCAGTGCATTCCAGCCCCCTCCCCAGCCCGTTATACTACCTGTCACAAGGGGTGGAAATATGCCAGGAAGTAGTACCTTTCTTATATATTGCCATTTCTTGAATCTGAATGCCCTAGAAACTACGTCGAAGTCTGAAGAAAATGATCTTATGCCAGAAAGGACATTAAAGAGTATATACCATTGCATTCCAGTCATTATGAGGAATATTGATGCAATATCTGTACCAAATGGCAATTTTATGAACATTATGACGAAGAAGGGGAACAATGCAGTTGCAGGTATAGAAGCTACAATTTCAAATATGGGGTCGAGCCATTTTTCTGCATTTTTATGCGATTTTAAATATATTGCAAGTGGTAATATCCAGGCAAGTGAAATGATGTATGCTATTAGGAGCCTTAAGATGGAGAGTAGTATGGCCTCCGGTAAAATTAAAACATCTGAAATTTTAATATCAAAAATAATTCCACTTCTTAAAGATTCTATAAAGGCATAAAAAATGAAAATAAGCAGTAATCCAAAGAAAAAGTAAAGAATATATTTTTTATATTTCCATAGGGCAGAAAAAAATCTTAACCTTCTGTTTCTTAATGAGATCCTTTTGAAAAAATTAATCATGAAATCCATTGATGGGAGATAATCAAGTAACCTAGCAAGATAAAATCTTCTTTCTATCTGTTCCTCTGAAAGACTTTCATATTTGTATTTTTCAGAAACTTTAGAAAGAGGTCTCCATATAAGGATATCCATAAGAACTATGATTAAAATTAATGTTCCAAGCGCAAGAATACCGTAGGATATCTGGCCATTTTCCACCATTTTCCACATAAATGAACCCAGACCGGGTAACGTGTAATTCACATTTCCAACAGATATTATTTCCGCGGCAAAAAGAAAATACCATCCACCAGCCCATGACATCATGCTGTTATAGACAAGCCTTGGAACCATAGAGGGAAAATATAGATACCTGAATCTTATCAGACCCTTCAATTTGAATGCACTTGATACACTCTTCAGATCATCAGGTAATGTTGAAATACTTTCATACACACCGAATGCCATGTTCCATGCCTGGCTAGTGAATATGAGTATGATTGATGCTATTTCAGCCCCAAGACCTGATGGAAGATACATGATTAAAACAAATATGGCAATGGGGAAAAATCCAAGAATGGGTATACTCTGAAGTATGTCCAGGATGGGGATCATTATCCTTTCTGCCTTCTTGTTTGTTGCAGCATAAATTCCGTAAAGTATTGAAAATATGAGGGAAATTATATAAGCTGCAAGCATCCTGAGAAATGAAAATAGGGCATATTCCCATACAGTAAATACCAATTTTAATGGGAAAATAGCATAGAATGCTACTATGAGGAGTATGCCTAGCTCTATGACAGCATATTTTCTCAGGATGCTATCCATTGCAATTTGAATACTAAAGTGATTAAAAAATTTTGCCAGTGAATTTTAAAAAAAAACGTTTAAATAATTTCTTAACATAAATAATCATGAATGTATTCAGAAAAAATAAATGAATTGGAAAAAATTTTTTCATCTGAAAATGATCGTTTAAGAGATCTTGTTATAAAATTCAAAGTAAATTACATAGTTGGTCCACCAATATCGGGAAAATCACAATTTATTCTTAATTTAAAGGATAAATTTAAGAAAAAAATTGATGATATGGATATGGGAATAAATGTGGAGGATTGCAACATTGAAGAAATAATAAGGAATCCAAGAAAAAACATAAGTATTTTTGAGATAAAAAATATAGTCAACATAGATGATTTTTCATTGAAAATTGTTCCTGAAGAGTTACTTTTTCAGATAAGGGATCCTGCTAAAAAAAGAGGCCTTATATATGCAGTGAGGGCTGATGGATTTGAAGATTTTTCGGCGGAATGGATGGGTATAAAATATATTTTACCTGAATTATTAAAATATGAGGGGGATGACCTGGATAAGCAGGTAAAAATTTTCAAAGACATTTTAAATACTCTTAGATTTGAAAATCTTGGGTTACATTCACAGAATTTCATTGAATCAATAAGTTACCTTGATGATGAAGAACTTAAGGAGTTTATGGAATTGATCTCCTCCCTCCCACCTCAGATCTCTGTTCCTCATAAATGCGATAGGTTATTTTCTTCCCTTATTCTCCTTTTCTTCTATCATAATGGAAAAGAATATGATAAAAAATTTAAGGAATTCCTTGAACAGTGGAAGATCTTGAAGAATGTCCATAGAAAATTGCTATGCGCACAGCTTGCCTTAGAGTTAAGAATGGAGAGGAATAGCGTCTATGAATGCATAGATAAAATTTCCTTTACAGATGCATTGATAGAACATTTGAATTCATTCGTTCAAAAAATATCGAAAAATCTGGAAAATTCAATGGAAAAGCTCGAATATAATAAAATTCTACATTTCCTGAATGTGGGTGATCTACCCCTACCTGGTTATGGTGATAATATTCTTGATAATGAATTCGAGCAGGGTATAGAAAAATTAATGGAGTTGCTTAAAAAAGGTGCCCTTGTACTGGATCCCAGAGATAGAATTTTTAATGCAGCGATTGTTTCTAAAATAATTGATAAAAGGGTAATACACCTGAAAGGAAGATGTGAGCTATTGGGCATGAAATGGTTGGTTGATGATTATGTAGCAATAAAGAAAAATTATGTACCTGAATACTCTGTACCATTTTTAATATCTATTGCAGATTTCAAAGATGAAAAAAAATTTCTTGAGGGTTATGGACCCCTGGAATTTTATTCCTTAGGGGATAATGGTAACTATACTGTTTACTTTAAATTGGCACCTTACGTTATTGAATTATACTCAAAATTCATTGATTATCTGATACCAGAAAAAAGCGATGAAATCAAAAATATATTGAGTGAAAGGATTTCACATATTCCATCGTATTCGATTTCAGATATATACATAAATATCAAGGCCCTTTCCATTTTAATTAAAGAAATGAGTGTAGATGAGGCCCTTCTATTGCTTGAAAATAATGCTAAGAAACATTATGTTGATTACATAATGAAAAAACATCCCCCAGAAATTTTGCCTCTGATATATGCTGGAATTGATTTTCCTCTTGATTCCCATTTGCTTGAGAAATTTAAAGCTGATTATTCCATATTCGAGAAATTTGGTAATTCATATAAAATACCAGTAGAAATTTCTGATGAATTAAGAATGACGATAAAGGATTTTCTTAAAAATGATGAAAAAATGAATGAGATTAGATTTTACATCAAAGAAATGGATGCAGGTATAAATATTCCAGAGATAGAAGATAACATACATATGCTTCTATGGTACATGCTTGTAAGGGAGGGAAGGAGTACTATCGATTCACTTACAAAAATTTTGCCAGGATTACAGGATATTTATTCTTACTTCACTCCACCTGCGATTTTGAAGGAAAAGGGTGAAAAGGGAATACAATACACACCTATTTTCCTGGCTCTCCATGACAGGAATTTCTACTCAATTCCATATATTTTTTTGGAATATGGAAGGGAAAGTGTAGAATCGAAGGTAATTTCTTTACATTATAAATCAATGCAGAAATTGAATATTTCTGATGAAAAATGTTCAAGGATGATGGATTACATAAATATGGAAATGAAGGGCGATGATGAAATTTATCATCTTTTCAAGGGTGCTTTCCTTTTTGAAAATGGTGATGCTGAAGATGCTTTAAAAGAACTGGATCTCTCAAATGAAAAAAATCATCTTTTTACTGATTCATATATAATTAAAGCCCTTATATTATATAAAATGGAAAGAAATGCTAATTCCATAGGGAGAAAAAAGGAGCTTCTGGAAAAATCACTTAAAGAAATAGCCAATACTTTATCAATAAACGGTGAACTCTATTTCCCCCATTACCTAAAAGGCTTAATCTATATGAAGGAAGAAAAAATTGAAAAGGATAGGATTAGGAAGGAGGGATTACTCAATCTTTCTTTAAAGGAATTTGAAAATTCAATTTCGCTCAATAATAAATTTTCACCGAACTTTTCAGGAAAAGGGGATTGCCTTTTCGAGTTCGGCATGCTTTCACGTGAAAATGATAGGAAAAGAGATTATTTTGAAAGTGCTTTCAAGGAGTATTCAAAGGCAATGGAAATAGATCCTGGTAACATTCTTGCACTATACGGAATGGGCAATTGTCATTATGAAATGTCCACAATGGAAAGAAATCTTAATCTGAAAAAAGAGCTTCTTTATGAAGCCCTGGATGAATATGAAAGGATAAAGAAAGTGAAGGAATATCCATATTCTCATAATGGCATAGGGAATGTACACCTTTCCCTTTCAAGGATTGTGAAGGATGAAAATGAGAGGATTGGGCATTTAAATACAGCGATAAAGGAATATGGAATCTCTATGCAAATGGATGAAAAGATTGTTGAAAATTATTCAGGTCTTGGAAATGCTTATTTGGAAATGGCAAGGCTGCAAAAAAATAAAAATGGAAGGATAGAGAACATAAAAAAGGCTATAGAATACTTTAATTCTGGGCTTAATCTTGATTCTTTAAATTTACAAATGCAATATGGAAAGGCAGAAGCATACATGGAGCTTTCAAGGCAAATGGATTCACTTAAGGAAAAGGTTGAATTTCTGGAAATTTCACATAAGGGATATGAGCAGTGCATAAAAATAGATTCGCAGTTCATACAGGCATACAATGGCCTGGGAAATGTTTTCATAGAGTTCTACAAGATTGAGGAAAACAGAGAGAAAAAGGATGATTTTCTTTCCAAAGCCATAAAATATTTTGAAAATGCAATATCTATCGATGAAAATTTTTCACCAGCACATAATGGTCTATCTATTTGCTATGCAATTCTTGCAAAGAATACAGGAAACAGGGAAATGAAAAGG
>CAYSIM010000001.1:31916-36464 GCA_964431165.1 uncultured Thermoplasmatales archaeon
AAGATCCATTGGTGAGCTCGATAGGGCTATTTCGCTTGATCCACTTTATTCGACTTATTATCACAACAAGGCCAACAGGTTACTGGAGCTTTCCGATCTGGAAAAAGATCCTGCGAAAAGAAAAGAACTTTTAGAAAATGCTATGAAAAAATATGATGAGGCCATTTCCCTGGATCCTTTGCTGAAATTTTCATATGCAGGCCTGGGTAATACCTATTTGAAATTAGCCCTCCTTGAAAAGGATAGAGAAAAAAGGAAATTAATGCTGGAAAAATCCCTGAAAAGTTATGAAGGTGCCATTTCCCTGGATAAAGATTACAGTAATGCAAGGAAGGGAATTGAGTTAGTAAAATCTTTAATGGAAAGCGTATGAAAATTTCAAAATCACCTGGATTTTTCTCAATTTACAGATGGTCTCCTGGAAGCATAATCATCGTTATTATGCTCTCAATAATGATTTTACTACTTCTTTGGTACTATATCATCATTCATTCCATTACATTATTAATACTCTCTTTTCTTATTCTAGCAGTTGAAATATTTATAATAATGTTGAAAGGATTTGAAATTGTTACATTGGTAGAGAATCATGAAAATTCGTATATAAATAAAAAAGGGATAGCACTTCAAGATTTTACACCCGGTACTCCGGGTGTTGTTAAAATTGATAATGAACTATGGTCCGCATACTCCGAAGAGTACATAAAGAAGGGCGATCCTGTTATCGTGATAAAACAGGATGGTATATATTTAAGGGTAAAGAAATTATGATGATACACATGAAAATATTTATATATAACTACTCATTTGAGTAATATGGTGATGTAAAATGTTCGGATGGTTTGGTGGAAGAGGAAGAGGCTGGGGAGCCACCCTTGGATATTGTCCCTGGACAGGCCTTCCTAGAGGTTGGAGATGGTACGGATATCCATATTACGCCCCTTACACCCCTTACCAGTACAATTACCCAGGATCTCAGTACTATACCCCTTATCAATATGGATATTCAGGGCAGACATACCCGTACGGAGCATTTGATGAAAAAGAGGCTCTTGAAAATGAATACAAATATCTCCAGGAAAGGCTGGAAGAGGTGAAAAGGAGGCTCGACCAGCTCAAAAAATAATTTTTTTTTGGTAAACCTAAAATATCTTAATTTATTACCTTTTTCAGGTGTAACATATGAAGATATGCTTAGCTACTTCAGGACCTGGAGGCATAAAGGATTTTGTCAGCCCCCAGTTTGGTAGGTGCCCCACATTCACCATAGTGGATTTAGATGGAGGAGAAATAAGGAATGTGAGGGTATTGCAGAACCCCGGAGCATTAGCTGGAAGCGGTGCTGGAATACAGGCAGCACAGATTATTATAAATGAAAGGTGCAATGTAGTAATAGCAGGTGCCATAGGACCAAATTCATTCCAGGTCCTTTCAATGGGTGGTATTGATATGAGGGAAAGTCCACCCATGCCTGTAGAAGACGCAATCAAAGCATTCCTTGATGGTAGACTTAGACCCGCCACTGGAATGGGAGGACCTGGTGGTGGAATGGGCAGAGGAAGGGGTAGGGGACACGGGCGTGGAGGGGGATACGGACCCTATTGATCCATTATGAAAATTGCGGTGACTGGTGGAAAAGGTGGTACGGGAAAAAGCACCGTAGCGGTAAATCTGGCCTGGGAACTTTCAAATAGAATGAACGTCGTTCTTGTGGATGCAGATGTGGAATGTCCCAATGACCATATTTTACTTTCCGCAAACCTTGAAAATGTGAGGGAAGAATACATATTCAGGCCAAAGTTCAATTATAAAAAATGCATAAAGTGTTCCCTCTGTGCAAAAAATTGTTCAGAAAATGCCATAGTACTTTTCAAGGAAGGGTATCCATTTTTAATGCCCACACTCTGTAGCGGTTGCAAGACCTGCAAACTTATCTGTCCCGTTGATGCCATTGAGGATGACAGAAAACCTATAGGTAATACATATGTAACCAAAATAAAAGAAAATTTGACACTTGTAACAGGTGTACTGAATGAAGGTGAAGAAAGATCTTTTCCTCTTGTTCTTTCAACAAAAAGAAGGGCTTATGAGCTTCCCCACGATATTATTATATTGGATACTTCTGCCGGGACTGGAAACCATGTAGCTGCGGCGCTTGAGGATGCAGAGTTTGCGATAGTTGTAACCGAACCTACACCTTTGGGTTTACATGATCTAAAGATGATTTTCGATCTTTTGAAAAAGCAGAATAAAAAAGGATATGCTGTTATGAATAGATACAACATAGTGGACAATATACCAGATACGGACGGTATAGAATTCATTGGAAAAATACCCATGAGCGAAAAAATACTTAAGAGTTATGTTAGCGGCATTCCCCTTGTGAAAATGTTTCCTGATAGTGAGGAATCAGGTATATTTTCCAATATTTCAGAAAGGGTGGTGAGCCTCCTTTGGCAGAGATAGTGGTGGCAAGCGGTAAGGGGGGTGTGGGAAAAAGCACAGTCACTTCTTCCCTTTCGGTGATTCTAAAGGATAGAAGAATAGGAATCGTTGATGCGGATGCAGAGGCACCCAATTTGCACATCATATTCGATATAAAATCCTGGGAGAGGGAGATTGATTACAGGAACAAAAGTGTAGCTATTGTTAACCATGAAAAATGCGATCTTTGCCTTATATGTGAGAAAAATTGTGTTTACGAGGCCATATACCATGAAGATAAATTGAAAATAAGGGAATATATATGTGAGGGGTGCGGTGCCTGCAAGGTGGTGTGTCCAAGAAAGGCCATTGATATAATTACCGGCCTCCATTCTGGCTGGATAAGGATCTCCAGTACACCCTATGGACCTTTAATCACATCGGAGCTTGATGTTGGTCAACCTAACAGCGGTAAGCTTGTCACTGAGGAAAAAAATATTGCAAGAGGATGGGTAAAGGAAGGAAAAATAAGTAATCTTTTGGTGGATTCTGCAGCAGGTATAGGATGCCAAGTCATTGCTTCCATGAGCGGCGCAAATTATGCTATTCTTGTTGCAGAACCGACGGAATCAAGCCTCAGCGATCTTTCAAGGGTTTATTCACTTGCATACCATTTCAGGGTAAAGCCCTATATTGTTGTGAACAAGAGCGATATAAACCTAGGATTCGATGGAATTAAAAAATTTGCAAAGGAGAATGATATTGAAATTATTGGCGAAATTCCTTACGACAGTGTGGTGGCAAAATCGCTTGCCTATAAAAAACCCCTTGTTCTTTATGATGCAAGATCACGCGCCTCTAAGGCAATTGTGGAAATCTCAGAAACAATTAAAGATCTGATGGATTAGTCCAGACATCTAAGCAATATCATTGCCATCAGAGGTCCAAGGGAAAGTATTACGAAGGAAAGATACACATTACCTGTATAGGTGATTATTGCCCCTATGATCGCGGGCACAATTATTAGACTGGGCTGTGAAATAAGGTTTGCCAGGCCCATGGATGTTGCCTCCTTCCCCTTTGTGATCTCCGAAATATAGGCATCGAGGGGTGTCCTGTAACCAAAGGAGATAAAGCCAAGGAGGAACGCCATTGGAAAAACTATGGATGCATCTATGAATGGAAAGGACATGAGTGTTATGAAGAATAGAAGGAGATACATGAAAGATACCTCTTTCCTTTTCCTTACAGCATCTGAGATGAAACCTGAAATGGGAATCGTTGTAATTGCACCCAGAGAGAAAAGAGCTGAAACTAAACCCGAATAAGCGTAGCTGAGATTGAATTCAAGGTGCGATAGAAGGAAAAGGTATGTGGAAATACCCCACATACCCCAGAAACCTGAGAACCTTACGAAAGCTGCAATGATTGATTTCCTATTTACTGCTCCCTTTTCCTGCTTCTCATTCAACTTTTTCAGGAAGAACGGGGGTATTGCCATCAAAATTGCAAATATAGAAATATAAACATATATGATCCTCCAGTCCAGGGTAGAAAGGTTCCCTGCAAAGAAAATATTCGTCAGAAGAAGTGAAGATGGCCCTGCTGTATTAAGCAGGCTTATGGCTGTGGCTCTAAAATTTCCGGACCTTTCTGAAACAATTTTTATTGATCCTATATATGTAGGTGCGGAGAAAATACCCAGTAAAAACATTGAAATTAAAGAAATATAGTAATTGGTGGAGTAGGAAAAAATAAGCGTAAATATACCTAGAAATATGAGCGATATGGATATCACCCTGTATCCATATCTATCCACCATATGTCCCATGGGAAGATTGAATGCAGCATATCCTACATAGAAAGAGGAAAGGAGAAGGGATGCAAAAAAATAATTTATCCCAAGAGAATCCTTTATGGGTATTATAGTAACACTGAATACGAGTCTAATGAATATTTCAGGAAAGGTAATCAACCAAGCGATTATTATCCTCGATGCTCTGGAATCAAAATTCACTTATAAATAAAAGAAAAAGTGGTAAATGAATTTTTACGCTGGATAATAATGCGCAAATGACACGAGATGATGAAGCAGCGCATTATAGCCTATAAAGAAAGCCACAA
>CAYSIM010000001.1:36474-40301 GCA_964431165.1 uncultured Thermoplasmatales archaeon
CGCAGCAATTAGGAGTATGATAAATTCAAGATAATAGATGGCCTTGATTGCCCCGGATGGTTTCAATATGAGTACAGGGGAAAGTAGTGCACCAACACCGCTCGATAAATAAAGACCAAAAGCCGGCAAGAAATTTGCTCCTGTTTCCAATTGATCAGCCACCATTGCATATGCACCAAGGATAACATAGATGCCCAAGAGAAATGCTAGAATTGTCAGATATGATGGTGATTTCCCCCTGAGGAACATGTAGGATCCCAGGAATAGCAAGAGACCGAAGAAGAGCAATGGATCTCCAAAAAGCATATTATACCCGCCCGGAAGCGGCCATGTAAAGGCCATTATGAAACCGCTTGTAAAATCAAAAAATCCTACACCCATAGCAGGAATTGCCAATTTTTCCCTTGCTTCCTCTATTCTGTTAATTGCCGCTAAAAGAACATATATCGCCACGAGTAGAATCCCCGATCCAAGACCTATTAGCATTATGGCCAATGGATCAATAAATCCAGCCATTAATTATCACCAGGATACTAAAATTAATATAAATATATAAAAAAATTAGTTTAAAAATTTGTAGTAATTTTAAATTTTTAAAGTTATACTAATTTGAAATTTCCTTAAATGAGTTTTCACTTACCCAGGCAATGACAGGTAATAAAAGTCTCCTCAATTTCTTTCCATTTCTAGTAAGCATATATTCCGTTGAAATGAGCCTTGTTTCTTTCAGTATCCTTTTCCTTACAAGATTGAGTTCCTCAAACTCCTTCAGTCTGGATGATAGCAAATTTGGTCTGGGGCAACCCGTTTTCTTCATAATGTCATTAAATTTTACCCTTTCCTGGTTTCCCAATAGCGCTATGATAAGTATCGTGTATTTTTTTCCCAGAATATTTAACAATCTTTCTGATGGTAATACACATATCATTCTACCTTTATAATCAACCATGCATGCGTGTTCATGTTCAATGCAGTCCTTTTTTTCCATATCTTCAAATAATTCATTTAACATTTAAGCTTTTCTTTTTAAAATATCACCTCCTAGAGAAAAAGGTTGCCAAATCAGGCATATAAATTACCCCTAGAATTTAAAATCCTGCAAGAAGTATAAAAATGAAATTACAAGATTAAAAATTTCCACGATATTTTAAATATCATATATTTATTGAAAATTTACGTATACCATTCAGCCAAATATTCTATTTTATATCTATCAAGGTTTATATCTTTCTTTATATTTTTAAATTAAAAGTGAGAATTAAATCATTCTGTTAATTCATATATGACAATTTTTAAGTAATACTAAAGGTATTGCCTTTATTGGTGAAAAAGATGCTAAAAGGAGCAAAGATCCTGATAGTGATTTTTCTGGCAATTTTCTTACTTACAGGTAGCATAAGTTTACCACCTTCTAGGGCCGCTAGCACCTCAAATACTACATTCATAGTAGGCTGGGGAGGGACTGCTCTGGACAACCTCAATCCATTCACAACCTATGCGCAGGTCTCCTTATGGATACTGACAAATGTTTATGATACCCTCTGTGTTTTCGCTGCCAACCAAACAACACTTCTACCCGATCTGGCACAGAGCTGGCATATCTATTCTCAGAATGGAACCGCAGTGGTGCATCTTAATCCTAATGCAAAATGGTCTGATGGTGTGCCAATAACTTCCCAGGATGTTAATTACAGCTATTATCTCGCTGCACAGAGCTGGTCAAGACTTTATCCTTATGTCAACATGATTACATCCATTTCCACCCCGGATAATCATACAGTGATATTCCATTTTAATGGAGCGCTTTTCCAGCTTGTTGCTCTAAACAATGTATTCATAGTTCCATACCATATTTGGAAAAATGTGAACGCTTCCTCATATTTCGGTTACAATTCCACATCTAGTCCACATTTCGTTGGATCGGGCCCATTCCTGATCACAAATTACGTGCAGAATCAGTATGTTGAAATAACAAAAAATCCGAATTACTTCAATCCCAACAGGTCACCAAAGATAGATAAGGTAATTTTCCAGTTCTTCACTAGCATGACTACAATGATCTCAGCCTTCCAAGCGGGACAGATAGATGCTTTCGGACCATATGTTGAACCTTCTCAGGTGGGTCTTATAAAGAATGATACAAACGCTATTCTGGTTACAAGTCCTTCGGTGGAATATTTCTATCTTGCATTTAACGTATATCCACATGGTTCGGGTAATCCAACATTGAAGGATGTGAATGTAAGGCATGCACTTGCACACGCCATAGATTTGACAAATCTCACACAGCTTATATGGCATGGGTACGGTGTTCCTACCGCTACACAGTTTCCACCAACTCACCCATATGCTGATCCTTCCCTGAAACCTTATTCATACAATGTTACACTTGCCAATGAAATACTTGATTCCCATGGATACAAGATGGGTCCAAATGGATACAGGGTATCCCCCAATGGAACACCTTTGAAATATACCATACTTGTTCCCAGCAGTATGCCAGAGGAAATAAATGCTGCAAACATAATAGCCACCAATTACTGGTCAAAGATAGGTGTTCAGACCACTGTTCAGGCAATGGATACAGGTACGATTAGCAGCATAATATGGCCGAACTTCAAGCAGGACATAGATCTCTGGGACTGGCTGGTGGGACCTGCAGATCCAACGATTTTGAGCGTATTCCTTTCTACGCAGACAGAAACGGGCACATCAGATAGTGGATATACGAATCTCAGCTATGATGCTCTGTACAACCAGATGGTAAATGCATCCACCCTTCAGGAGGTAAAGAGCATTTCATACAAACTTCAGGAAATACTCTACAATGATCTACCCTATCTACCTTTATATTGCCCAGAGCCTATACAGGCGTATTCAAAGAAATGGACAAATATTTCAACGGATTATCCAGGTGGACCGTTCGGTGGTTATGACTGGAGGACATTCCTTACAGTTGAACCTTACAATGCCACTGCACAGGCACCCAATAATACCATGCTTTACATTGGTATAGGCATTGTAGTTATAATAATAGCAGCAATAGCATACGTTGCGGTAAGGAGAAAGAAGAAACAATGAGGGGGCTAGCATCATACTTTACAAAGAGAACAGTATTCGCAGTGGTAACCATATTCATAATAATCTCTTTCAATTTTTTTCTTTTTCGTATTTTACCTGGGAATCCTATAGAACTTTTATATAGAAATCCCATGCTCACCAAATCTCAAATTGATGCACTTTACCATCAATTTGGTCTAGATAAACCCCTCTGGGAACAGTTTTTCATATATATTTACAATTCTCTCACAGGAAATCTTGGTATTTCATTCTATTACAAACAGCCTGTTTCCAATATTCTTTTCCCTGCTCTTATAAATAGTCTCATTCTCCTTATACCTGCAACCATACTTTCAATTGCTCTTGGAATTATCACAGGTGTTGTATCTGCATGGCACAGGGGTACAAAAATTGATTTTGCAATATTGGGCTCCTCTCTTGCCCTGTATACGATGCCTACATTCTGGCTTGGTTCAATTTTCATAATAATAGCCCTGTATATTGGTGGCATTCCCGTATCGGGCATGTACTCATTAGGAATGAATTATGTTGGCATAGTACCTAGAATAATGGACCTTCTTTCACATCTAATGTTACCCTTGATCACCCTTACCCTTGTACTTTACGGTGAATTTACCATAATAATGAGAAATTCCCTAATAGATGTGTTCACCGAAGATTACATAGTTACGGCGAAGGCTAAAGGTGCAGATGAAAGGAGGATAATATGGAAGCATGCGTATCCCAACGCTCTCCTTCCCATGGTG
>CAYSIM010000001.1:40334-41855 GCA_964431165.1 uncultured Thermoplasmatales archaeon
GTTCTCACTGAAACCGTTTTTTCCTGGCCTGGCATAGGTCTTCTCATTTATGATTCCATAATTTCAAGGGATTATCCTGTACTTCAGGGTGCTTTTCTCATTATTTCTGTTACTGTTGTTCTTGCGAACTTGATTGCTGATTTTATATACAGCTATCTTGACCCGAGGATTAGATACAGATGACAACTTTAAATGAATTCTGGAAAAATTTCAAAAGAAATAAAATGGGTTTAATAGGACTGGGTATCATAATTTTTTTCATTTTAATGGCTGTCCTTGCACCATACGTTTCACCCTACGATCCGAATCAAACAAATCCTTCACTTTTCCTTTCTCCACCTTCATCAAAGCATATTTTTGGAACTAATGAAATAGGGCAGGATCTTTTTTCTAGGAATCTTTATGGTGCCCAGATTTCTCTGGAGGTGGGTTTTGCAGCTGCAGCCGTTACCGTTCTCGTAGGCCTTGTTATAGGTCTTATAAGTGGATATTTTGGGGGTATAATAGATGAAGTACTGATGAGAATTACGGATTTCTTCCTTGTTATACCATCCATAGTATTTATGATCATCATATCAGCATTTCTTGGCCCAAGTCTCATAAATGTTATATTTGTAATCGGTCTGCTTAGCTGGTCACCAACGGCAAGGGTGGTGAGATCCCTCGTCCTTTCCATAAGGGAATGGCCCTTTGTTGAGGCTGCAAGGGCAAGCAATGCAGGTCATTTTTACATCATGTTCAGACACATAATGCCAAACGTTATACCTATAGTCTTTGCAAATGCCACCATGGCAATTTCAAATGCAATATTTTCGCAGGCAGCACTCGTTTTCCTCGGTGTGGGTGATGTGAATGACATTAGCTGGGGTAATATTATGCACTTTGCACTTTATTCAGGTGCCATAAGCGCAGGTGACTGGTGGTATATAGTTCCTCCTGGTGTATTCATCATATTGCTTATCCTTGGATTCATATTGCTAGGTTATTCATTAGAGGAAATTTTCAATCCAAGACTGAGGAGGGTTTGATTTGATAGAAATAAGGGACCTGTTTGTGAGGTATAAGTCGGAGAACGGCTATGCAAATGCTGTGGATCATATAGATCTGGACATAGAAAGGGTATCATATTCGGCCTGGTGGGGGAATCTGGAAGCGGGAAGACCACATTAGGTCTCACTTTACTAAGAATTCTACCCCCTTCAGCTGAAATAGTTTCAGGAACGGTAAAAGTTTCAGGAACAGATATAATAAAGCTGAATGAGATGGAAATGAGAAAATGGAGAGGAAAGAGGATCTCTATGGTGTTCCAAGGGGCGATGAATTCCCTTAACCCTGTAATAAACATAGAAAAACAGGTGGCTGAACCTCTTCTGATCCATGAAAATATGGAAGAGGAAGAGGCAATAAAAATAGCAAGGGAAAAGTTGGCAATGCTTGGTTTGGGCGAAAATATATGGAGAAGATATCCCCACGAATTGAGCGGTGGGATGAAACAGCGCGTTGTAATAGCCATGGCAATAA
>CAYSIM010000002.1:0-13855 GCA_964431165.1 uncultured Thermoplasmatales archaeon
ATTAAATTTTTCCCATGAAAATGCGGAGGGCCGGATTTGAACCGGCGAATCCCTATGGAAGCAGATCTTGAGTCTGCCGCCTTTAGCCAGGCTCGGCAACCTCCGCATAAAATTCATTTCTGTGCTTTTCTTTTTTTTGTTTCCTTCTCAATACTAATTGTATTCAAATCACTCTGAAATCTGTTTGTAATCTCTATCAAATAATCTTTAATTTCATTGAGGAAATTTTTAAATTTATCATCAATGTCGTAGGTAATATGATAATATGTGGTATTAATCTTTGCAGACAAAACATTTAGAAAAGCTATCTTCTGCTCCAATTCCTCTAGATATCTTGATATTTCATCCTGCCTTTTCTTTATCTCCTCTATCTGTCTAGAAATATTTTCCATCTGGGAGTACAAACGTTCAATCTCCTCTGTAAGGCCCTTTTTTGAAAGCATTTATAAACTTGAACTATTTTTCTACTAATAAACTTTTCCAGAATATCAAATGAAAAAGATTATTTATTACATTCTATTTTACTTTTTATACCATAGAATTAACAAAATTTATATTTGATATATTAATAAAGAATTAGGGCCCGTAGCTCAGCTAGGTAGAGCATCTGGCTTTTAACCAGGTGGCCGGGGGTTCAAATCCCCCCGGGCCCGTCCTATGGAAAAGGATATATAGTGAAATATAATGAAGGAATGAAACATTTAATGGTGATAAAAATGAGAAAAATAAATGTTATGGAGCATGAACTTGTTCCAGAACACCACCTATTATCAGAGGAGGAGGAAAAAAAATTATTGGAGTTACTTGGAACTGAGAGGGATTCCCTACCTAAAATAAAAAGAAGCGATCCTGCAGTAAAGGTGCTTGAAAAAATATATGGGCCTATAAAGCAGGGTAGAATTATTAAGATTATTAGAAAAAGTCCCACTTCAGGCAAATCTATTGCCTATAGAGTAGTTACAGAGGAATGAAAAAGTTTTTATGCTACAAAATTTAAGGAGATGTAAGAATGAATGAGATTATAGATGCTTTTTTCCGACAAAGGAGTATTGTTGGTCATCACATCGCTAGCTACAATGCTTTTATTCCTACAATCGATAATCCAAACAGCATTCTTCAGCAAATAGTTGATTCCACAAGGGTAACAGAGGATGATCCCCCGGGTGAAATGACCCTTGATAAGACGAAAACCCAGGGTAAGGTAATAAAAATTAGATATGGCAGGAAAAGGGAGAAAAATGAGTATGGACATCCCACAGTATTCATTTCCACATCCAGGGGAAGGGGTGGTACAGATTCAAATAAAATAAATACCCCCATGGAAGCTAGATTGAAGGACTTCACATATTCCGCGGAGCTGGGATTAAAATTCACTGTTATAGAATGCGATGAGAATGGCGAAAGATGCAGGGAACTTGAACCTGAGGATGTAAAAATAGGTGATTTACCCATAATGGTAAAAAGCAAAATATGCGTTCTTCATCCAGATAATATAGATGAATTCATAAATGAAAATCTGAGCAGAAACCTTAAGATTCCAGGAAAAAATGCTTCATATGAAGAGAAATTGAAATTTCTTGGTGAAGATCCTGAAGATCCCGGAGGATATTTCATAATTTCTGGAACCGAGAGGGTGCTCATTACCCTAGAGGATCTTGCTCCAAATAGGATCCTTGTGGAATATGAGGAAAAATATGATACGAAGGTAGAAACGGCTAAAGTATTTTCGGAGAGGGAGGGATATAGAGCTCTTACATCTGTAGAAAAAAAAGTGGATGGTATACTTGCTGTTTCAATACCTGTAATAAATGGTACAATTTCACTTGTAATACTTTTGAAGGCACTTGGCCTAGAAAAGGATGAGGATATTTACAGATTGATCGTTTCAGATAAGAGAATGGAGCCTATAGTACTCGCAAACATTGAGGATTGCGAGAAAGAAAAGAATTATTCTGAAGAAGGAATAAGGACAAAGGAAGAAGCCATAGAATATCTAGAAAAAAGATTTGCAGCAGGTCAGGCAAAGGAATACAGGGAAAGAAGAATATCCCAGATACTTGATAAGAATCTTTTACCTCATCTCGGTGATAAGCCTGAGGATAGAGTAAAGAAGGCTTTTTATCTTGCTAGAATGGCAAAGTCCGTTCTTGAATTACATTTTGGAATAAGGAAGGAGGATGATAAGGATCATCTTGCTAACAAGAGAATGAAGCTTTCAGGTGACTTACTTGAAGAAATTTTCAGACAATCATTTGAAGCGCTTTTAAAGGATCTCAAGTATCATCTTGAAAGAACATACAGCAGGAAAAAAGGTATAAAGCTAAGGGCTGCCGTAAGACAGGATGTACTTACACAGAAGATACTTCATGCGATGTCAACAGGAAACTGGGTAGGAGGCCGTACAGGTGTCTCACAGCTCCTAGATCGAACTTCGCATATGAGTATGCTAAGCCATCTTAGAAGGATTTCATCACCACTTACTAGATCACAGCCACATTTCGAGGCAAGAGATTTACATCCTACACAATGGGGAAGGATGTGTCCTAATGAAACACCGGAAGGCCAAAATTGCGGTCTAGTAAAAAATGCAGCACTTATAATAGACATTTCAGAGGATGTTCCTGTAGATACTGTACTTAATGAAATAAGAAACATGGGTGTAAAACATTTTGATTACGATCCAGGAAATATGAGTAGAGTTTACATTAACGGTGATCTTGTAGGATTCCATCCTAATGGTGAAGAATTGACAAAAAGGATAAGGGAAAGGAGAAGGAAGGGCGAGATAAACCATAATGTAAACGTAAGATATGATGAAAATACAAATGAAGTAATCGTAAATTCTGATAGGGGCAGATTAAGAAGACCTTTACTTGTGGTTGATAAAGGTAATATAAAATATACACAAAAAATGAGGGAATCAATCATTAGGGGAGAAAGTACAATAAATGATCTTGTTTCTAACGGCGTTATAGAATGGCTGGATGCTGATGAGGAAGAAAATTCATACATAGCTGTTTACGCCTACGATGTTCCTGAAAGATGTCCAATGTGCAATACAATTCTTGGAAGGAATGATGTAACTTGGGTAAATCTTGAAAAAAGCGATGCACAAGTAGAACTTAGGTGCAAGCATTGCGGTAAGGTATTCAGGGTACCTAAATTGATAACACAGGAACATACGCATCTTGAAATAGATCCCAGCGTAATTCTTGGTCCTATAGCTGGGTCAATTCCATTTCCAGATCACAACTCTTCAAGCAGGATTACCATGGGTGCAGCCATGATGAAGCAGTCCCTTGGTCTTCCTGAAGCTAACTATAGGAGAAGACCGGATACAAGGCAGCATCTTCTGCATTATCCACAGGTACCGATAGTAAAAACTAGAAGTATAGATTTTGCAGGTTACAACGTGAGACCCGCTGGGCAGAATATGGTGGTAGCAATACTTTCATACCATGGTTACAATATAGAGGATGCCCTTGTTATGAACAAGGCCTCTATAGAAAGGGGTCTTGGAAGATCCACCTTTTTCAGAACATATCAGACGGAGGAAAGGAGATATCCCGGAGGCGAAGAGGACAGGATTGAAGTGCCCAGCCCTGATGTGAGGGGGGCTAGGAGCGAGGAAGCATACAGGTACCTTGAGGACGATGGAATGATACCCCCAGAAACATATGTAAAGGGTGGGGATGTTCTCGTTGGAAAAACATCACCTCCAAGATTCCTAGAAGAACAGCCAGGTCTTCTTGGGCCCCAGAAAAGAAGGGAATCTTCTATCAGCATGAGACCTGAAGAAACGGGAATAGTGGATAGCGTTATGCTTACCACATCTGAGAATAATAATAGACTAGTAAAGATTAAGGTAAGGGATCAGAGGATACCAGAATTGGGGGATAAATTTGCTTCCAGGCATGGTCAGAAAGGTGTTCTTGGCGCGATTGTACCACAGGAAGATATGCCTTTCACGGAAGACGGTGTTATTCCTGATTTAATTATTAATCCTCATGCAATACCTTCAAGATTAACCGTGGGTCATCTGCTTGAAATGATAGGAGGTAAGGTGGGTGCGCTTGAGGGAAGATTTGTAGATGGTACTGTATTTTCAGGTGAACCTGAGGCAATATTAAGGGAGACATTGCTCAAATTTGGATTCAAGCATAATGGCAGAGAAATTATGTACGATGGTATAACAGGTAAGAAATTCGAAGCAGATATTTACATAGGTGTTATCTATTACCAGAAACTGCACCATATGGTTGCAGGAAAATTCCATGCCAGGTCTAGGGGACCTGTACAGATTTTAACAAGACAGCCAACTGAAGGGAGATCAAGGCTAGGAGGTCTCAGGTTTGGTGAGATGGAAAGGGATACTCTTATAGGACACGGTGCAGCACTTGTTATAAAGGATAGGCTTCTTGACCAATCTGACGGTACAATACTCTGGGTGTGTGGAAATCCAGAATGTGGTCATGTTGCCATATACGACTGGAAGAGACATACATACAGATGCCCTGTATGCGGAAATACCACAAATATATATCCTATAGAGACTAGCTATGCTTTCAAGCTTATGAGGGATGAGCTGATGAGCTTAGGTGTAATAATGAGGATACAGCTGGGTGATCTTAAATGATTGGAGAAGAAATTAAAAAGAGGATATATTCGTTAAATTTTGCTTTACTTTCACCAGATGAAATAAGGAAAATGAGTGCGGTGAAGGTGACCACAGCGGATACGTACGATGAGGATGGTTTTCCCCTGGATAGGGGGCTTATGGACCTTCACATGGGTGTGATAGAGCCGGGTCTTAGGTGCAAAACTTGCAATGGTAAGGTGGATGAATGCCCCGGACATTTCGGTCATATAGAACTTGCTATGCCTGTCATCCATGTGGGTTTCGTTAAAGAAATAAAAGATATTCTTGAGGCTACGTGCAATAGCTGCGGCAGAATAAAAATGAAGGAAGAGGAACTGGAAGTATACAGGCCAATTCTTGAAAATACCGTTCTAAAGGGTGAAGAAACAATTGAATCCAGTTCTATAATAAATAGAATAATAGATGAAGCTTCTCAGAGAACGGTTTGTCCTCATTGTGGTGCGGAACAGTACAAGATAACCCTTGACAAACCTACTACATTCAGGGAAAATGGAAGGAAACTTTCAGCAAAGGAAATAAGAGAAAGGTTTGAAAGGATACCTGACAGCGATCTTATCTTCCTTGGTATAAATCCAAACGCTGCAAGACCTGAATGGATGATACTTACCGTTTTACCTGTTCCTCCTGTTAATGTCAGACCTACGATTACGCTTGAAACAGGTGAGAGGAGTGAGGATGATCTTACTCACAAACTTGTTGATATTATAAGGATAAACCAGAGATTAAGGGACAGCAAGGATAGTGGTGCACCACAATTGATAATAGAGGATCTCTGGGAACTTTTACAGTACCATATCACAACATACTTTGATAACCAAACATCTGGATTGCCTCCTGCAAGGCATAGATCTGGAAGACCCTTAAAGACACTTGTACAGAGATTGAAGGGAAAGGAGGGGAGGTTCAGGTCAAATCTATCCGGAAAAAGGGTAAATTTCTCTGCAAGAACTGTGATCAGCCCTGAACCCTTCCTTTCAATAAATGAGGTGGGGGTTCCAGAAGAGGCTGCAAGGGAACTTACAGTACCAATACCAGTTACACCTTTCAATATTGAAAAACTGAGGGAAATAGTGAGAAGAGGGCCTAATCCTAAATCTGAGAAATATTTGCCTGGGGCCAATTATGTTATAAAGCAGAATGAAAAAGGTGTAAAGCAGAGGATACTCATAATGGAAAAGAATGCTGAGGATATTGCAAATAAACTTGAACCTGGATGGATTGTGGAGAGGCAGCTGATGGATGGTGATGTGGTTCTTTTTAACAGACAGCCGAGCCTTCACAGAATGTCAATGATGGCGCATAGAGTAAGGGTAATGAAAAACAGGACCTTCAGATTCAATCTTGCTGTATGCCCACCTTACAATGCAGACTTTGACGGTGATGAAATGAATCTTCATGTTTTGCAGAGTGAGGAAGCAAAGGCAGAAGCAAGGATTTTGATGAGTGTTCAGGAACACATTAGATCCCCAAGATTTGGTGGGCCTATAATTGGTGGCGTGCATGATCATATTACAGGTATGTTTATGCTTACCTATAAAAATCCTAAATTTACAAAGGAGGAGACTTTGCACATACTTTCCTATGTTAAATATGATAAACTCCCCGATCCAGTGATTGAAAATGGAAAGGAATATTACCGTGGTAAGGATATTTTCTCTTTAATATTACCAAAGGATTTAAATATTGAATATAAGGCTAAGATATGCGATGGTACAGGTTGCAAGGAATGTGTTTTTGATAAATGTCCTTATGATGCATATGTGGTAATAAAAAATGGAAAGCTTATCACAGGCACCATAGATGAAAAATCAATTGGAGCATTTAAGGGTGTACTACTGGATAAAATTTCTAGGGAATATCCATCAGAAGTGGCTGCACAGTTTATAGATAACTTTACCAGGCTTTCGGTGGGTGTAATTTCATTCAGGGGATTTACCACAGGAATAGATGATACTGATATACCTGAAGAGACAAGGATGCAGGTAGAATTAATACTCAACGATGCCATAGAAGCAACCAAAACATACATTGATGCATACCAAAGAGGCATTTTGCAGCCATCACCAGGAAAATCTCCAGAAGAAACACTTGAAGATAATATTATGAAGGTACTTTCAGATGCACAGAAGAAAGCAGGTGAAATAGCTAGCAAACATTTGGGCCTTGAAAATCCTTCAGTTATCATGGCAAGATCTGGGGCAAGGGCATCAATGCTGAACCTTTCGCAGGTGGCGGCAAATATAGGCCAACAGGCTGTAAGAGGTAGAAGAATAAATAGGGGTTATTTAGGGAGAACTCTCCCCCATTTCAAGAAGGGGGATTTGGGCGCTTATGCGCACGGTTATGTAAGAAGCTCTTATAAAAAGGGTCTTACACCTCTCGAATATTTCTTCCACGCCATGGGAGGTAGGGAAGGTCTTGTGGATACCGCTGTAAGAACATCCAGAAGCGGTTATATGCAGAGAAGGCTCATAAATGCCCTTGAGGATCTTAAGGTAACTGAAAATGATGGGATAGTGGTAGATACTACCGACAATATTATACAATTCAGGTATGGAGAGGATGGTATTGATCCAACAAGATCAAAGCAGGGAAAGTCCGTTGATTATGATTCCATATTCGAAAAAGTTTTAGGAGAAAAATACACGCTTTTCAGGAGGGGTGGTAAGTAATGCTGAGTTTTGTTTGGAAGGATAATGAGAAAAAATTCCCTGAAATTGTTGAAAAAGTCCCTTTTAAATATGGAGTTGATTTCAGTTTACCGGAAGAGATAAAAACACCTCTGAAGGCCTTTGTAACATTTGATGGTAGCAATATAGAATTCGAAGTTCATATAAAGGAAATACTCCCAAAGGATGTGAAACCTGATTACTACAGAACAACAAAAGGGGTACAGCACGTTCTTTATATAGACTCCATTGAAAAGGTAAAGATGAGCGTAAAGGATCTTGAACCTGTGGGAAAGAAACAGGGTACAAAGGTTCAAAAATTTCTTTTGGTGAATATAGAAGAGGCACCACCGAAGATACCAGAAAAATTCAGGAAAATAAGTGAGATGGAAGAAAAGATAATGGAAATTTTGAAATTTAAGTCAAGGGAATTACCGGATAATGTTATTGAAGAGCTTGCATCAAGGGCTATTAAGTTGAACCTTTCAGAAAAGGAGTTGAAGGACGTAATAGAAGAGGCAATAAATGAATTTGAAAGAACACTTGTGGATCCTCATGAGGCAGTAGGTATCGTGGCGGCCCAGTCTATTGGAGAACCTGGTACACAGCTCACACTCAGAACATTCCATTATGCGGGTGTGGCAGAGGTGAACATTACCAAGGGTCTGCCAAGGTTAATAGAGATTGTTGATGCAAGGACAAAACCAAGCACACCTACAATGACCATTTACTTGGAGGAAAGCATAAAGAACGATCATGAAAAGGTAGAAAATCTTGCAAAAAAGATTGAAAGCATAAAGATGATAGACGTTGCTGATGTAGAGATTAATGTTTCAGAAATGACCGTCACAGTGGTTCTTGACAAGGAAAAGATGTCTAAAAGGAAAATAACCAAATCGCAGATAATGGAATCCCTCAAAAAGATAAAACACCAGGGTATTTCAATAAATGAGGATAATGAAAAACTCATACTTTCACTTGATGAACCTTCCTATAAAAGACTTTATATTCTTTCAGAGGAGGTAAAGAATATCCTTGTCTCAGGAATAAAGGGCATAGAAAGGGCAATAGTGAAATATGAAGAGGGTTATAAGGAATACAGGATCTATACTCAGGGTTCAAACCTAAAGGCCGTTCTTGAGATGGAGGGTGTTGATGCAACAAAAACAATTACAAACGACATTATGGAAATATACGAGGTTCTTGGCGTGGAGGCTGCCAGAAGGGCTATCATAGATGAAAGCATTAGAACTCTAGAAGAACAGGGTTTAAACGTTGATGTTAGGCATCTTATGCTTGTTGCAGATATGATGACATTCGAAGGCACTGTTGAGGCAATTGGCAGGCATGGTGTGGCAGGTAAAAAGGCTAGCGTTCTTGCAAGGGCAGCATTTGAAATAACATCCAAGCATCTCCTTGAGGCTGGGCTACTGGGTGAAAGCGATGGTCTAAGAGGGGTTGCAGAAAACATTATAGTAGGGCAACCGATTACCCTTGGTACAGGTGCTATAAACCTTATTTACAAATATCCTGAAAAAAGGTGATGGATTATGGATCTGGTGAAAGAAATAAAAAAGGCAATTTCCACAGGAAAAGTATATTTTGGTACGGAACAGGCAAAGAAGGCATTGCAAAAGGGTGAAGCAAAGGTAATTATCGTGGCAAGGAATTGCCCGGACAGAAGCTTCCTTGAAAATCTGGACAAAAATGTAACGTTGATAAATTTTGAGGGTACTTCGACGGAGCTGGGATCAATATGTGGGAAGATGTTTGATATTTCAATTCTTACCATTGTTGATCCTGGAGAATCATCTTTTATTAAAGAGCAGTGAAAAATTATGGGAACTATAAAAATAGATGAGAAGCTTCTGGGCTATATGTCACAATTTTACGTAATGACAAACGTGGAGGCAAAGGATGTAGCGGAGGATGATGAAAATATTTTTTTCATTATATATCCAAGAACATTAAAGAAAGCTATAGAAAAGAATGGAGAAAATGTTAAGAAACTCAAGGAAAGGCTGGGAAAAAATATAGTGATCATTGAATACAATGATAATCTTGAGAAATTTGTTTATAATTTATTTTACAGATTCGGTGTAAAGGAAATTAATATTGAAAAAAGTGGTGAAGATTACAGAATTGCAGTTGGTGTGGATCCAGCCAACAAGGCCAGGGCAATAGGAAAGAATGGAAGAAACTTGAGAACTTCCAAAGAAATACTTTCTAGATACTTTAATGTTTCAAGCCTTGTGGTAAAGTGAAAAAAGATAATCAGAAATTATTTTTCCATGGTCAAATGCAAGCTGTGGTAGTTTTTTTATGTCTATAAATTCAACGTTGGAAGCGTCATCTCCTGCTCTAAGATTTCCTCCCTTTTTTTCAAGCACGAAAACTATGCTAATGGTATGACCCCTTGGATCCCTGTTGGGTGAAGAATAAATACCTAGTATACCTCTTATCACAACTTCCAGACCAGTCTCCTCTTGAATCTCCCTTTTTATTGCGTCTTCAACAGTTTCTCCATACTCCACAAAACCACCAGGTAGGGCATAATAATCCTTGAATGGATCCCTTCCCCTTTTTACAAGAAGTATTTTTCCATTATCCACCAATATGCCATCAACTGTAATGGAAGGTATTTTATAAGGTCTTGATGAATAATATTCGAAAATGTCAAGGTAATGCGAAAATTCTTCCATTAACTTTCTGCCAAAATCTGTTATTTTTGTTTCACCTGCCCTTTTACCTCCTCTTTTTGTTTCAACAATCTTTTTACCCAGCCTCTCTTCAACTTCCCTTATTTTTCCCCACCCATTTCTATATGACATACCCAACTTTTTCACCGCTTCACTTAAATTACCCGTATCCTGTATATTTTTTAGAATATTGTATATTCCTTCCCCAAAGATATAATTGCCCCGTGAATCCTCGAACCAGATCCTGTATTTAATTCTCATAAATGAGTATTAGATAGGGAATTAAAAAGTTTTTATTATAAAATTTAAAACAAGTTTTAAACAGTTTTATAAAATAAAATTTGATCACATTCTGTGATAAAAATTATTTACATTATGAAAAGTATTATATTGAATTAATTTTTTGAAGTTGTAAAATGTACTATGAAAAACCTAGCACTTTTCAAGGGGTGGATCTATGCCCACAATAGATGAACAGATAAAGGAGATAGAAGAAGAATTAAGAAGAACTAAATACAACAAGGCCACTGAACACCATATAGGTTTACTTAAAGCAAAGCTTGCAAGGCTGAAGGAAGCAAAGGAAAGTGCAAGAAAAGGTGGTGGAACAGGTACAGGTATAAAAAAGACTGGAAATGCAATGGTAACTCTCGTAGGATTTCCCAGTGTTGGAAAAAGCACAATTTTTAATTTACTCACAAGTGCAAAAAGTGAAGTTGGTGGGTATGATTTCACCACGGTAAATATAATACCTGGTATTATGGAGTATAAAGGTGCTAAAATACAGATACTCGATCTCCCAGGGCTTATCGAAGGTGCCTCAAAGGGTAAGGGTAGGGGGAAGGAAATTCTTAGCGTTGTTCGTAATTCGGATCTTATAATTGTGGTAACGGATGTAAATTCACCAGATCCTTCACCCCTTTTGGATATTCTACACGATGCTGGAATAAGACTTAACAGGAGAAGACCGAGGCTTTTTATCGTCAAAAAGGACAGGGGAGGACTCAACATTCAGAAAACAGTTCAGCTTGAGATAGACGATGAGATAATAAAATCAGTAATGAGGGAGTTCAGGATAGTTAATGCGGACCTAATTATAAGGGATAAGATAGATCTTGACGATCTCATAGATTTCCTTTCTGGTAACAGGGTATATATACCGGGTATTTTCGTGCTAAACAAGATTGATGAAGGAATAGATGTAACTACGGCTGAATTTGCAGAAAAATATTCCATGGTGAAGATCTCCGCATTAAAAGAACAGAATATTGATTATTTAAAGGAAGCAATATTCGATGCGCTCGATTTTATTACAATATATCTTAAACCTCCTAATGGTGAAACCACACCTATGGTAGTGAAAAGGTATTCAAACATAGAGATGGTATGCAGAGCAATACACAAAGACTTTGTGAAAAATTTCAGATATGCGGTTGTGACAGGTCCGAGTACGAAATATCCACAACAAAAGGTGGGTCTTGATCATGTGGTAGAGGAAGGGGATGTTGTTACCATTTTCTTAAAAAGGGTTTAACCTCATTGGCAGGAAATACATTCAAAAAAGACGTTATCAAGATGTACAATTTATATATTATCTCGTGACCTCTTCCCACCATTGAAATGGTGTGCATCCCTTTGCTCACGGAGCAAGCTTAGATGCCACAGCGGAAGGTTGTGTGTTCATGAATCTCTTCAATCCTATAATCTACACTTCGGGCTGGGTCACTCCAACCCCCACCATTCTCGTCTTTCGACTCACATGGCACCGTTTTATTTTATAAAATAAATTGTATTTAGAGTTATCTGCTCTGTATCCTACCTTTGAAAAGGTAGGGATTAGAGCCGAATTATCCTAAAAAAAGCTCTCAGAACTAGGCACGGAAAAGATTCGAAGTATTGCCTTTGAAGATTAAAAACCCCTTGATCTCCCCTTAGCAAGAAAAACAGAGTGATGATCTCATCGAAGGGAACCTAAACTTTGTGTGTTCAGGAAACGAGTATTCTAGTTGAAAACAAAAAAATTCTTGTGTAAGTAGTGTGGTTCAATATCTTATTTCAAAACCACTAATATTTTCTGGCTTTCTCCATTCTATCTTAACATTCCTTACTATTGCCGTAGGATGTTCAGTTCTACACTTTTCTATAATTTTTTCCACATCCGAACGCTCACCTTCAAAGAGCGCCTCAACACTACCGTCGGGTAGATTTCTTACCCATCCATTTATACCCAATATATCTGCATTTTTCTTCACAAATGCTCTGAAATATACACCCTGTACTCTTCCCTCAAATATTACATGTGCAGCAATCATCATTACATGGAAAAATAATTTAAATTTAAACATTTTTTATCGATGAGCTCAGTAAGAATTCTTTTAAAAAAAATTGATGAACTAATTTTCCTGAAGTTGTAATTATTTTAAAAAACAATTTACACAAAGTTTTCATTTTCATAAAAGGATCAACTGCTCATTAAAATATGGCATACCATTCTTTTATTACCTAAAAATGATCAATAAGGCAATTGTTAAATCAAACCGGAAAGATCAAGAAAGAAAAGGGATTCGAAGGAAACAGGAGTTAAGAATTTAACGCTCTACAGAAACTATGGTTTCAAAGTAATATGAATTAATCTTCCAAGGACCATTAGGAGAAGCGATGAGCCATTCCAAAGATGAGGATCTAATGATAGTAATTAGTTATTATGGATAGATTTTTACAAAGCCTTATCGGTGAATTTTTAAACATTTATACATATTACCCCCTATGGAAGTCAAAACCGTATGCCCCTATTGCGGTGTAGGATGCAATCTTATTGTTATTTCAGACGGTACAAGGATAAAAAATATAATACCATCAAAAAATGAAAGCATAAATTATGGTACACTTTGCATAAAAGGCTGGAAAGGACTTAATTTCACCTACTCAAATAAAAGGATTAAAAAACCCATGATAAACAGGGAGGGTAATTTCAGGGAAATTTCATGGAATGATGCTATAAAAATCGTTGTTGAGAATCTGAAAAACATAAAGGAAAAATATGGTGCAGATGCTCTTGGATTTCAATCAAGCGCAAAATGTACAAATGAAGATAATTACCTGATGCAAAAACTTGCCAGACAGGTATTTGGAACAAATAATATAGATCACTGTGCTAGGAGCTGTCATGCTAGCACAATTGAGGGATTAATATCCACTATAGGAAGCGGTGCAATGAGCACTTCCATAAGGGATATTGATAATGCAGAATTATATTTCGTTATAGGGTCAAATACAACTGAACAGCATCCCATTATAGGGGCCAGGATAATAAATAACGTTTTATCTGGGAAAAAATTGGTTGTAGCTGATCCGAGGAAAATACAGCTTACAAATTTTTCAACCATACATATGATGCATTATCCAGGAACCGACCTGGCTCTGATAAACACCATGGCAAATGTGATCATTGAAAAAGGACTTTATGATAGAAAATTTGTAAATGAAAGAACCGAAAATTTTGAAGAATTTGCAAAAGTGGTGGAATTTTATGATCCTGACAGGGGCGCCAGGATAACGGGTGTGGATCCGGAAACAATAGAAAAAGCTGCAATAATGTATGCAAGATCAAGGAGTATAATATTTTATGCAATGGGAATAACACAGCATGTACAGGGAACTGAAAATGTGCAGGCTCTGGCAAATTTGGCAATGCTCACCGGTAACATAGGAAAGAATGGAACGGGGATCGCTCCCCTGCGAGGTCACAATAATGTACAGGGAGCAAGTGATATGGGTGCATTGAGCGATTTCCTCCCAGGTTATAGGAGGGTTTATGATGATGAGGG
>CAYSIM010000002.1:13865-16717 GCA_964431165.1 uncultured Thermoplasmatales archaeon
AGAACAAGAAGAAAAATATTTGAAAATGCGTGGGAAACTAAACTACCTTCAAAACCTGGGGCCGCATTGAATGAAATGTTCCATTTTGCTTTTGAGGGTAAAATAAAAGCACTCTATATAATGGGCGAAAATCCTGTGATTTCTGAACCTGAAAGCGATATGATCATAGAGGCTTTGAAAAAACTTGAATTTCTTGTTGTACAGGATATTTTCATCACTGAAACTGCTCAGTATGCTGATGTAATTTTACCTTCCTATAGCTTCGCTGAAAAATTGGGCACATTTACAAACACAGAAAGGAGAATACAGCTTATCAGACCATTCCTAAGACCTCCTGGTGAGGCAAAGGCCGACTGGGAAATAATCACCTTGATAGCAAGGGGTATGGGATATAAATGGAATTACTCCTCACCAGATGAAATAATGGCTGAAATTTCTACACTTGTACCACAGTATTATGGTGTTAATTATTCTTGTATAGAAAATGAAGGAATACAATGGCCTGTGGTTAATTGTAAAGGTACAGAAATAATGCACAGGGACAAATTCACTAGGGGTAAAGGGAAATTCGTGCCTTCTTATTGGAAGAGACCCTCGGAATTTATAAATGAAAATTATCCATTCATACTTACAACTGGAAGACTCTATTATCAATTCCACACAGGAACAATGACTAGAAAATCCAACATACTGGAAAGGGAGGCCCCTTCTTCCTTTGTTGAAATTAATCCAGAGGATGCAAAATCACTTGGTATCAGGGATGGGGATTGTGTAAAAATTTCCTCAAGACACGGTGAAATAGAGACCAGGGTGAAGATTTCTGAAAATGTGATAAAAGGAGTTGTTTTTATGCCATTTCATTATTATGAGGCACCCGTGAATAGGATTACAAATCCAAATGTTGACCCTGTGGCAAGGATTCCTGAACTTAAGGTAACAGCTGTAAATATAAGGAGGTGTAATCAATGATTTTCAAAATAAAAAAAGATCTCTTTGTTAAGTACCTTGACCATATGATTTCCAAATATGAGGTATGGGGTCCAAAGAGGGTAGGTAGAGATATTGTATTTTCAAGACTAGAAAAAGGAGATGAATTCATTGATTCAAGAACAGTACTTGGACCTAAGGATTTAATCTTCCCTCCACTTGAAAAGGCGGGTGATAACGAAAACCCTGAAATTATAGTTATAGGTATCAAATCCTGCGATCTTGCAGGTTACAGGATGCTGGATGATGTGCTGGGCATAGATAAGAACTACTCAAATAGGAGAAAGAATGTACATTTCTTTAATTTCGTGTGCACAGAACCTTGTGAGTATGGCTTCTGTACCACATTTCAGGGTCCAAGATTAAAAGATTATGAAATGCAGTTCACAGATATGGGAGATTACTATATTATCGAGGCAAAAAATAAAAAATTCCTTGATCCTTTCTTTGAAAAGGCTAACAGGGAAGATATGGAATCCCTGAACAAAACAATAAAAAAATTCTACGAAAAAATCCCACCTCTCAATACAAAGGACCTTCATGAAAAGATGCGATGGGATGATTCAAAATATAAAAAATTTGCTGAAAGGTGCATATCCTGCGGTGCCTGTAATTTTGCGTGCCCTACTTGCTTTTGTTTCGATACATTTGATGATGGTGATTCAATTTATAAGGAGTGGGATTCTTGCATACTTGCGGGATTCACTAGGATGGCAGGAAATGTCAACCCAAGACCAACACTTGATCTTAGACTAAGACAGAGATTCATGCATAAATTCCGTTACCATTATGAAAATTTTTCATACCATTTATGCACAGGTTGTGGCAGATGCATAGAGGTATGTCCAGTTAGAATTGATATTAGAGAATTTTTAAGGGGTGATTGAAATGTTTTCCATGGAATCAATTCCTGCTAGGATAATAGATGTATGGGAGGAAACACCTGATGTTAAATCTTTTCTCCTTGAAGATAGCATAGGTGTGATGCCATTACCAGGCCAGTTTTACGAAATTTATGTGAAGGGTGCGGGTGAAATACCTATCTCAATAGCATCTTGGAAAGAAGGGTTGCTATTCAGCGTTAAGAGGGTAGGTAAGGTAACAGAAATATTACACAAGAAGGGAAAGAACGATTATCTGAGCATAAGAGGGCCATATGGCAAGGGATTTCCAGATCACAAAAACTTTACAGTGCTTATAGCTGGTGGTATAGGCCTTCCACCTGCAAGATCCTACATAGAATACTGGCTTTCAAAAGGTGTAAGGGAAATGCAGCTTCTTTATGGTGCAAGGTCACCATCAGATTTGGTGTATAAAGAAATGCTCAACGAATGGTCAAAGGAATTTGATGTACAAATAACGGTGGATAGGGGAGATGAAAACTGGAAAGGTAATGTAGGTGTGGTAACAACACTTTTTGAAAGAATAAAGAAAAGAGATGCACAGTTTCTCATAATAGGACCTGAAATAATGATGAAATTTTCGGTTATGGAATTAAAAAAATTGGGTATAGATGATGATAAAATATTCCTATCCATGGAAAGAAAAATGAAATGCGGTTATGGAATTTGCGGTCACTGTAATATAGGCAGGTACTATGTTTGCAAAGATGGACCTGTCTTCAAATACTCCGTCATAAAGGATATTCCCGAAGTTTTTCATTAAATTTATATCTCGGAATTAAGTTCAGATTTTTATGGATATCAAGGAACTTTATGAAATTGTAGGCAAGGAACACGTGCTTACATCGAAGGAGGATCTCCTTCCATATACAAAGGACGCTTCATTTTTTACAGGAAAATTACCCCTGGCTGTTGTTCTTCCTAGTTCTACACAGGAAGTTTCGTCCATAATGAAAATATGTT
>CAYSIM010000002.1:16727-20594 GCA_964431165.1 uncultured Thermoplasmatales archaeon
ACAGGGATTCAATACCTGTGACTGTGAGGGGGGGTGGATCATCATTGACGGGTGCTTCCATACTTACGGATGATGGTATAATCATAAATATGGCCAGGTTTGACAGGATTCTTGAAGTTAGCCTAGAAGACAGGTATGTGGTGACTGAATCAGGGGTAAAGCTTGATAATTTAAATCTTCATCTTTCTAAATTTAACCATTTTTATCCTCCTGATCCTGCAAGTTCAATAGCTGCAACTGTAGGGGGTTCCATTTCAACAAATGCTGGTGGTCTCAGGGCTGCAATGTACGGCGCAACCAAGGAATGGGTTCTAGGTTTGGAAGTGGTGCTTCCAGATGGAACTGTTGTTCAAACAGGTGGCAAAGTTTTAAAAAGATCCATAGGATATGATCTAACTGCACTGATGATAGGCAGTGAAGGTACATTGGGAATAATTACAAAAGCAATTCTAAAAATTGCACCAATTCCCGAGAAGTACGGGAGGATTATGGTCTATTATAAATCCATAGAGGAGGCAGGTAAGGCAATTTCAATGTTAAAGAAAAATGGTATTACTCCACTTATTGCGGAGTTTATGGATAGGATTTCTATGGATTCAATTACACATACGAAAGGAATAAAATTCCCAGAACAGGCGCAGTATCTTCTTCTTATAGATATTTCGTCCACAAAGGAGTCCATAGAAAAGAAGATGCAGGAAGCCTACCAGATTTTGAAGGGGACGGAAATAATAGATATTAAGATTACCATGGATCAGGATGAAATGAACCTCATGTACCAGGCGAGAAAAGGTTTATATTCTTCTCAGTTGAGTGAAAGGGAGAAACCTGAGGAATATGTGATAATAGGGGATATAGTCGTGCCAGCTTCACGGCTTCCCGCCACCCTTAAACAGATAAAGGAAATCATTGATTATTACGGTTTGAAGGTAGCACTCTTTGGCCACATAGGCGATGGTAACATACATGCAAATATATTTGCTGATATAAACAACAGAGAACAGATGGAAAGGGTAAATTCTTTTATGATGGAACTTGGAAGGATAGCACTTAGAAACGAGGGATCGGTGTCTTCTGAACATGGCATAGGTATGGAGAAAATAGATCTCCTCAAGGAAGAATATGCATACAAAAATTCGCTGAAAAACCTGGAAATAATGAAAGAAATAAAGAAAATATTTGACACGAAAAATATTCTCAACAGGGGGAAAATGTTTTAATGCCTCTAATGGAAGATCTTTTAAATGAAGTGAATAAGTGCATAAACTGTGGATTCTGTGAGGCAGTTTGCCCTACACTTCCTTCCATGGATTATAGGAGCATATTCGGTGCAAGGGGTAGAGTTTTTATTTCCAGGGAATCTATGAAGGAACTTAATTCCAATGGTAAAATTTCCCTCAGGATATATGATTCCATATATTCATGCCTTGAATGCTACTCCTGTTATTTTGTATGTCCTGCTGGTGTTAATCCTGGAAATGTAAGCAGGATGATGAGAACAGTTCTAAGGGAAAAAGGATCACAGGAGAAAAATGTGGCAAGGATGATAGTAAGATCCATTATGGAGAAAAGGAATCCTCTTGGCATAAATGAAAAGCTCACCTCATGGGCTGATGATATAAAGTTTGATGAATCATCAGATACAATCCTCTATACTGCAGGTATGTATCAGCTTATGGCCTATAGCTCTTTTCTTTCCAGGATTGAAGGTAAACTAAATGAAAAAACAGTGGAGAATTTGGCAGGTTTCCTTCAAAAAAATACTGAACTTTTAAGATTCATTTCAATACCGGATACGAAAATGAAAAAAAGGATGGACGAAATTTTGAGAAAAATTGCATATTTACTGCAAAAATCCGGCGTAACTTTCAGGTATCTTGGTAAGGAAGAACCTTATTCGGGTGCATTTCTTTATGAACTAGGTTATATGGATGAATTCATTGAATATGGTATTTATATAAGGGATCTTTTCAGGAAGAATGGCATAAAAAAGGTAATCACCATAGATCCACATACCCATGAGGTATTGAAAATTCTTTATCCCAAATACATTAAAGATTTCCATTTTGATGTTTATCATTATCTCGAACTTCTTAAAATTGGTGTGAAATCATCCAACGAAAAGCTTGTTTACCATCAGCCATGCCATTTCACGATGCATGAGGATTTCGACATACCCTTAAAATTCATTTCATGGGAGAGGTTGTTTTGCCTGATAGGAACGGAAAAAATAATTTCTGCTGTGGTGGACCCGCTGAACTTCTATATCCAAAATTGGCCGAATCAGTTTCATGGAAAAGATTTTCACAGTTGAAAGAAAAAAATGGTGATAGAATAGTCACTGCTTGCCCAATATGTTTTGCCAATCTGGCCAAGGATTCAACTGTGTTTGACATTGCTGAAATAATCTATGAAAAATTTAAATAGTATTTTATTATAGATATATCGATGGTAGACAGAAGGGAGCATTTCAAAAGAGGTACCTTGAAGAACATCATACTTGTAGTATTAAATTCAGGACCAAAGGGTGTGTACGATATTAAAAAGACAATCAAGGATCTTAGTTTTGGATTTTATGTACCCAGCACAGGAGTAATCTATCCTAACCTAAAGGTACTCCTTAAAGAAGGATACATAAAGGAAATTTATATTGATAAAAGAAAAAAATATGCTCTCACTGAAGAAGGTAAAAAATTTATGGAAAGTAATTTTAATAAATGGAAAGAAATGTTTGAGAATAAGAGAAAAAAGTTTGAAAAAATGGGCGAAACAGGAAATCTTCTCAGGGTCATAATGGAAAAAATAATAACAATGGATGATGAAAAATTTAATAAAAATCAAGAAAAAATTTTGAAAATATTGAGAGAAACTATTGAAAAAATTGATTCCATATAATTATTCCTCGAATCCATATTTGGAAACAATGAAAACAAAAATCATCATTACTGCATCGAATATAATTAGATATACAATATCATTTATTAGCGTTCCATTCCAGCTACCCTGAATTATAAGATACCTGAGGGAATTAGCTGCCCATGAAATGGGGTTGTAGGAGGCAACACTTTTCAACCAGTCTGGCATTATATCGGAAGGAAACATGGCAGTACTTGCAAACATTAGTGGCAAATTTAAAAGATTGACTATTGCCATCAGCGTTTCCATCTTCTTTACCCTGATTACTATGATGGAAAAAAGTGATGAAAAACCTACTGAAAGTAAAGAGATCACAGCAAAAACGCCAATGAGATCAGTTGCATTGAATGAACTTGAAATGCTCAATCCATTGGGTATGATTATAGCTATAAGGAAAAGTATGGTGGACTGTATTAATGCCTTGATCGTGGATGAAAATACCTTTGAGAGTACTATTGAATCCCTAGGAATTGGTGCAACAAGCAACCTTGTCAGGTATCCAAACCTTCTATCCCAGATTATGGACATACCTGAAAACATTGCAGAGAATAAAGCCATGATTGCAAGCATTCCAGGCGTGAGGAATGAAATATAATTCTTTGCACCCATGAACAGTGAATTCATTATGAGAGACGAACCTCCCGGAACATTTGGTGGTACTATCTTTGTAAGATCGAATGCACTTCCAAAAAGAACTATCCAGAACAAAGGCTGAATTAGTGTGATGAAAAGATTTGCAGGATTCCTCACCCATTTCTTCAGTTCTCTCATTGTAAGGGAATATCTTGCTCCCATTATCTTGCCCTCCTTATGGAACGCATGGTTCTCATTACACTCTCAGCACTTTCATCTTCACGCATTTCCCTGCCCGTATATTTGAGAAATACCGTATCTAGACTCGGTTTCTGTATGCTAATCTTCTTTACCTTTACACCCATCTGATATATCTTC
>CAYSIM010000002.1:20630-22519 GCA_964431165.1 uncultured Thermoplasmatales archaeon
ACGCTGAATCTGAGTGTTTTATCCTCGAGTATTTCTACATTAACCGCTCCCTCCAGCTGTGATCTCAGGATTTCCGGATTATCAGAGTTGATGTAAACAACATCGTAACCCACGCTGTTTTTAAGATCCTCAGGCCTTCCTTCAACTAGAATTTTACCATGGTCTATTATGCCCACCCTATCGCATAATCTATCCGCCTCTTCAAGATAATGCGTTGTGATGAATATTGTTATTCCTAGATCTTTCCTGAGTTTTTCTATATATTCCCACATCTTTGCCCTTGTCTGTACATCAAGTCCAAGTGTTGGCTCATCCAGAAAAAGAACCTCTGGATCATGGATCAGGCCAGATATAAGGTCTAGCCTTTTTCTCATACCGCCCGAATATGTGGAAACATACCTGTCCTTTGCATGATAAAGATCTACCAATTCAAGAAGTTCTTTTGCCTTTTTTCTTGCCTCTTCCTTCGCTATACCATAAAATTCTGCCTGTAATTCAAGATTCTCTATACCCTTGAGATCATCATCAACTGATAAATCCTGGGGAACGAGGCCTATTATTTTACGGACCTTTTCCTGATCCTTCACCACATCCATACCCTTTACAAGGGCGGTACCGGATGTGGGTTTCAAAAGTGTGGTAAGTATTTTAACGGTGGTGGTCTTTCCAGCACCGTTCGGTCCAAGAAAACCATAAATTTCCCCTTTTTCTATCTTTAAATCTATACTATCTACTGCAACAACATTACCTTTGTATATTTTCTTTAATTTGTTTGCCTCTATTATCATGGTTTCTTAGATATATCTAATATATATTTAAATTTTATGGAAAAAGATTCCTAGAAAAAATTAATCTATTTATTATGTATAATGAAAATAAATGGAAGATTTTATTTCATTTGGACCTGTACCGTCCAGAAGGCTGGGTAGGAGTCTTGGTGTTAATAATATCCCTGCAAAGATATGCAGTTATGGTTGTGTTTACTGTCAGATAGGAAAAACATTGAAGATGGATGTGGAAAGGAGGCATTTTTATGATCCTGTTTTGATATATGATGCCGTGAAGAGGAAAATAAATTATGTAGAAAATAGAAAAGAGAAACTGGATTACATAACATTTGTTCCTGACGGGGAACCTACACTGGACCAAAACCTTGGTAAGGAGATATCCATGCTGAAGGAATTGGGCTACAGGGTAGCTGTGATAACAAATTCATCCCTTATATGGAGGGAAGATGTAAGGAACGACCTCTATAATTCAGATCTTGTTTCTTTAAAGGTGGATACAGTAAACGTGGCACATTGGAAGAAAATTAACAGGCCTCATAGGTCCCTTGATCTTGAAAGAATACTTTCGGGAATCATGGAATTTTCTAAAAATTATAAAGGAAAAATGATAACCGAAACCATGGTAATAGGAAATTTTGACTACGATTTCGATGACATTGGCAAATTCCTCGCAAATTTGAAAAATCTTGAATATGCATATATTTCAGTACCCACAAGACCTACGGCAGAGGAATGGGTCAAAAAACCTGATGAAAATGTGATTAACTCAGTCTACAACATATTCAGTAGATATTTGGGCGAAGAAAAGGTGCAGTATCTTATAGGCTATGAAGGTGAGGATTTTTCCATTTCTCAGGATCCTATAAAAAATTTGTTATCCATTACTTCAGTCCATCCAATGAGGGAGGATGCAGTTTCAAAATTTTTGGAAAAATCGGGTTTGGACCAAATCGTAATTGATGAACTAGTAAAAAAAGGAGAACTTAAAGAAACATATTTTTATGGGAAAAAATTCTATGTTAGGAAGATTTTATAATCTCTGCAAGCTTTTTACCAGTTTCATAGGAATTCTTAAGATCTTCCTCAGTTGGGATCATCTGT
>CAYSIM010000002.1:22529-35230 GCA_964431165.1 uncultured Thermoplasmatales archaeon
CCTGATATATGGTAAAGGTACCTTCATCTTCAAATCTTTCATCCTCGATTCAATGAATTTTGCTGCCTCTCCGCTCCATGCATAGGTGCCGAAGGCAAACCCCAATTTATTCTTAAGGTTTATTGTTGCCAGGCTTGCAAGGAGAATCCAGACCGGTTTTATAGCATCACCATTGATAGTACTGGAGCCAACTATAAGAGCATCACTTTCCTCTATGATATCCAGTATGGATTCATCGATGCTTGTACCTGAAAGATCGAATATTTGTGTTTTCACACCTCCATCCATCAACCCCCTTGCAATATTTTTAGCCATAAGACCCGTACCTCCGTAGGGTGAAGCATAAAATACCACTGCCTTCTTTTCTTCGTTCTTTACGGTAAGTGACCACTGCCTGTATAATTCAACATATTTCCAGGGATCTTTCCTCAGGATAGGGCCATGGCTTGGAGCTATTATTTCTATTTTCCTGTTCTCTATTTTCTTTATGGCTTGCAAAGAATACTCCTTGAAAGGTCTCATTATTGTGAAGAAATAATGCTTAAATGCAAAGGAAAAATCGAGTGTTTCATCGTTAAATATGGCATCATCGCAATAATGACAACCCAGAAAATCGCAGGGAAAGAGTATTCCATCCTCTACAAGATAAGTGAAAATTGTATCGGGCCAGTGTAGGAATGGTGCATGGATAAATTCCAGCGTTTTGCCACCCAAGGATATTTTATCCCCATCACCAACAAGGAGAGGATTCACATCCCTGTGAAGGAGTTCCTTTAGTATCATCTGTGCATTTTTTGAAACAATCACCCTGGCGTTTGTTTTTTCAAGCAGGTATGGAAGTGCACCTGAATGATCAGGTTCAAGATGATTTAATATGATATAATCTATCTTTTCAAGAGGAACAATATTCTTAATTTTTTCAAAGAATTCCTCCCTGAAACCTTCCTTAACAGTGTCTATGAGGGCAATTTTCTCCTTTCCGATTACGAGATAACTGTTATATGTTGTACCATATTCTGCCTGCATTATTACATCAAAAATCCTCAACTTAGGATCCTTTACTCCTACCCAATAAACACCTTCTTTAATTTTCATATTTCCTCACCCATTATTTCCTTTATTACCTTAATGTCCTGGGGATATAAAAGTTCACCTCCAGGTGTTTCTAATATCAGGGGTATATTACTAAATCTTCTATCCATAAGAATATTTTTAAAACCTTCTCTTCCTATATAACCATACCCTATCTGTGCATGTCTGTCCACCCTGCTTCCAAGAGCCTTTTCTGAATCGTTTAGATGCACAGTAACAAGTTTTTTGAAACCTATTGTTTCATCAAATTTTTGCATGGTCTCTTCATAGCCTTTAGTACTTCTCAATTCATAACCAGCTGCAAATATGTGGCAGGTATCCAAGCATACCTTTATCCTCTTTTCATCCGATACCTTTTCCATTATGTACTGTAGTTGTTCAAATTTATAGCCAAGATTTGTTCCCTGACCTGCAGTAGTCTCTAGGGTAATATCCACATTTTTAATATCACTCTTTTCTATTATTTTATCCAACGCTTTCACAATCCTATCTAGACCAAATTTTTCACCTTTCCCCATATGGGCACCTGGATGGAATATAAGGTATGGAATTTTCAGTGCGGAACACCTTTCCATCTCATGGACCATTGAGTTTATGGACTTTTCCCAATTTTCATCCTCTGGCGCTGCAAGATTCACCAGATATGATGCATGAGCGACAGTAATTTCGAGATTGAATTTCTTCATATTTTCTAGGTATAATTGTACATCATCCATGTTGAGTGGTCTTGATATCCACTGCCTTTGATTCTTTGTAAATACCTGTGCACTTTTTAACCCTATGGTATGGGCCCTCTCTGGTATATTTGCAAAACCTCCTCCTATGGACATATGACCACCGATTATCATTAAAATCACCTGAACTCATCGTAAATACTCTCAATGGATGTATCTACACTTAGCTTATCAAAGGGTGAATAAGCAAATTTTCTTGGTATTTTTTCCTCATACGTTTTTTCCTCTTTACGGTATATTATCCCAAGAGCTAACTTTTCATCCTCAAGGAGCTGGAAAGCCCTTAACTTATCCGTTGGATCATGATCCTTGATCTGGTAGGAATTCTGCTTGTACCAGTCATAAGTGTTAATTTTATTCCACGTGACGCAGGGTGAAAGTACATCCACGAGAGCAAAACCCTTGTGCCTTATCGCTTCTTGAATTATGCTTGTCAGGCCATTTATATCCCCGACAAATCCCCTAGCAACAAAGGTTGCCCCGGCAGCAAGAGCTACAAGTGGTCCATTCACTGGCTTTTCTACTGAACCGAATGGAGTGGTAATTGTAACGAAGCCTTCATCACTTGTAGGTGAAACCTGCCCTTTTGTGAGACCGTAAATCTGATTGTTCATAACGATATATGCAACATCTAAGTTCCTCCTTGCTAGATGAATAAGATGTTCCGTACCTATGGCATAGGCATCTCCATCACCACCTGCAATTATCACTTCAAGTTCAGGATTGGATAGTTTTATTCCTGTTGCCACTGCGGCGGCTCTTCCATGAATTGTGTGTATTCCGTAGGAGTAAAAATAGCTGTTTATCTTGCTTGAACAACCTATACCCGTCACAAGCACTGTTTTTGTAGGATCCAGACCTAAATTTGCTGCTGCCCTCTTAAGTGCATTAAGCACACCATAATCACCGCATCCAGGACACCAGGTAGGTGTGGCCCTGTCATATAGGGATAGTTCTACCATCCCATCACCTCCTTTATTTTTCCCTCAATTATTCCTGGACGGAAAGATCTTCCATCATATTTTCTTATTCCTACAGTATTCCTGAATCCAGTGTTAAGTTTAACCAAATCTTCTAACTGCCCGAGATAATTCTGTTCTACTACAAATGCTATATCAACACCCTCAAGATGTTTCTTCACATCATCAAGGAATGGAAAAAGTGTCCTTATCCTGATGAACTTAATTTTCTTTGGGAGCCTTTCCATTGCCTCCATTACAGGTCCCATTGTAGAGCCCATTCCTATAATGGCAACATCACCTTCACCTTCTACAATTGAAGGAAAAAGATCATTTTTCATTGTTGATAGCTTTTTCATTCTTTTTTCCATCATCTTTGTCCTGATTGTTGCATTTTCCGTGATCCTTCCATATACATCGTGCTCATCTCCTGTTTCAAGATGTATTCCATTTAATACACCAGGAATAGTTCTCTGTGAAACACCATCTTCTTCAAATGCATATCTTTGAAATTCCCTTTCGCCAGGGTTAACATTAAAACTAAGTTTACCCCTTTCTATGTGTAAAGAATTCAGATCGAATTTTTTCACCACCTGTTTATTCCAGCTTATTAATTCATCACTTAGTATAATTACAGGTACTTGGTACTTTTCAGATAGATTAAATGCTTGGAACGTAAAATAAAACGCTTCTTCAACGTTTCCTGGGGCAATTACTATCCTCGCTTTATCCCCGTGACCACCATAAACAGCATGGTTTATGTCGCTTTGTTCGGTTTTGGTAGGTAAGCCAGTACTGGGGCCTGCCCTTTGTGCATCCAATATCACCACGGGTTGCTCTATCATGCTAGCCAGGCCTATGCCCTCAGTCTTTAAATCAAAACCTGGTCCTGAAGTGACCGCCATGGATCTTATACCTGCATAGGCAGCACCTACGGCCATATTTACCGCTGCAATTTCCGATTCTGCCTGGATCGCCACACCACCTCTGGGAGGTAAATGCCTTGAAAGAAATTCAAGAACATCGCTTGCAGGTGTAATGGGGTACGCAGCTATAAACCTGCATCCTGCTGCAAGAGCTCCAAGACCTATTGCCTCATTACCCATCATAAGAAGAGTATCTTCCGGAGATCTCCCCTTTCTGATTGCATAATTTTCCATCTTTTTAAATTGCTTTGAACTTTCCAGACCAAGATCAAAAGCCTTGAGGTTTTCCATTATTATTTTTTCACTTTTGGTTCTGTATGAATCAGTTATTGTCTGTTTCATCAGTTCCTGGTCAAAGTCAAAAAGGTATGAAATTACACCCAGTGCCATTGTATTTTTAACAATTTCAATGCCCAATTCCTTCCTTGAGACGTTTGCTAAGGGTATCTTTATGACGCTTATATCTTTAGCCTTTATTTCCATATCTTTCCTGCTATTATCATATATGACTGCTCCTCCATTTTCAATTTCTTCCGTATGCAAGGATATGGATTCCTCATCAAAGGCGATGAGTAGATCAATTTTATCCCCTATAGAATAAATTTTCTTGGATGCGCCCCTGATAGCATAACTTGTATGTCCTCCCCTAATCCTTGAAGGAAAGTCCTTATCCGTAGAAACAAAAAAACCTATTCTCCTGAAGTACCTGGAGAGAATTTCTCCCGTGGCAAGTGATCCATCACCAGCCTGACCACCTATCCTGACAGTAAAATCATCCGTTTTCATAGTTTAGTAAACATCTCCTTTGCAGCTCCACAAACAGGACATGTATAATCATCTGGCAATTCCTCAAATGGTGTTCCAGGTTTTATGTTCCTGTCAGGTTCTCCAAGATCTGGGTCGTAAATATATCCACAAACTGTACATTGATATTTTGCACTCATAATCCCAACTCCTTCAAAGCTCCAATTACCTCGTCCACATGATTTTCTATCTTTACCCTACCCCAGGACTTTACTATTTTCCTTTCAGGATTAATAATAAAGGTAGTTCTTCTCGCCCTGCCCATATTTTCGACATCAAAAAGTTTTATCAATCTTTTTTCTATATCATCCACTAAATCGAATGGTAGTGAATATTTTTCCCTGAACTTCCTATGCGTTTCCTTATCATCAGCACTTACACCCACTACCTCAACATTGAATCTCTTAAGTTCATGGTATCTGTCCCTGAAACTGCACGCCTCCTTGGTGCACCCCGAGGTAAAATCCTTAGGGTAGAAATAAAGCACCAGCCATTTATTTTTGTATTGTGGAAGTAATTCATCAATAAACTTTACTTCATCGCCTTCCTTCAACATATTACCATCCTCCATAATGTACAAATTCATCCAAACTTTTTCTTTTTCTTTCCCCTAATTCCTCCTGACCAGGATATCCAATTATGATGAGTATTACTACCCTGAGATCTTCTGGAATTGAAAGTGCATTTTTTACATAATTTTCATTGAATCCGAGTATTGAATGTGCTGCCAATCCCTGATGATAGCTTTCCAAAAGCATATTTTCAACGGCCATTCCACAGCTGAATAGGTAATATTCCCTGCCATCGCTTATGCAATCAAGTTCTTTTTTAGAAACAACTGCAATTATCACATCCGCATTCCTGGCCCAGTAATTACCCCTATTTAATCCCCCATGTACCTTTTTAGTCTCCTCCCCCCTTAATATAACAAAATGCCAAGGTTGATTATTAAAACAAGATGGAGCATATTGTCCCGCCCTCAATATTTCAATTATTTTCTCCTCTTCCACAGGCTTATCAATGAAAGATCTGGCACTCCTCCTTATTTCTATTTCCCTTATCATCCTAGAATTCCCTGTAAATCATCTCATCATATATTTTCTCAAGCCTAGCCTTATGGGAAAGTTCCTGTTTTGAAAGAAATTCTAATACATTCTTTGTGTCGTTATCGGTTATTTTATCTTCTAGGGATTTGTAAAATTCGTATTCCTTTCTTTCCCTTGATATGGCTACCTGAAGGACATCCTGCAAACTGGAATTCTCATCAATTGTTTCCCTCTTGGGTAAGTGATCGCTCAATTTCATATCCAGGTATTCTTCCTTGAAAACCATTTTCCCTTTCTTCAAAGAAATAAGAATATCTTTATGCTTTAGTTCTTCATTTGCCAGTTCAAGCAATAAATCCTTTACATTTGCAAATTTTGTTATTTCACTGGCTCTTTTATAGAATTCATAGGACTCTTCTTCTGCTTTTATGGCAAGATCCATCAATTCATTTGCATTCATCTTAACACCTTAAAAAAAGGAAGAAAAGGTTTATTCAACTTCTATTTCCACAGAATTTTCCCATACTCCATGTACATTGCAGTATGCTAGTGCATATATCGTTGCCTTTTTGTCCAGTTTCATTTTGAATGTTACCGATGGATCTGCAAATGTGGGACCGAAATCAAATGTGGCAACATGAACTGGGTTGTAGGCTCTTCCATCTATTTGCGCATATATCTGCACCCATTTAATGTGGTGTTCAACAAGATTTGGATGGGGTACATCCTTTCCCACGGTCACTGTCAGTGTAAACCATCCTCCTGCTTTCACCTTTTTAGGCGCTTCAATTATGGGCACGTGTTTCTCCTTGCCTTCTTTCTCCGGGGAAATTATTACATCTCCAAACTTTTTCATTTTTTCACCTCCTTAGATAATATTTTCAAGATTTTCTTCATCTTCAATCTCATCCATAATTATGCTGTGCGCTATTCCATAGGTAATAAAATCCTTTCCATGTGTTTTCTTAATAATTCGATTGAAAACCTCTATGAGACATCTTTTATACGACAGGAGGGCTTCAACCATTTCCCTGTCATTCTTGTAATTTATTGATTCTGGATACTTACAGTTCCCTATTCTTATCATCTCTGATGGGTTGTATATTATTGTTCCACCCAAAGTTTTTATCCTCCTTGCAAGGGCATCTGCATGCTTGAGGTCCCTCTGATATATGTTTTCCAGAAGTGTCTTTATATTTTCATTCTGCGTAGTTTTTGAAGAATACCAGAAAAGGTAGAGTGATAGCCATTCATCAGCATATGCCCTATTAAGATCACCCACTATTTCAGGGACACTAATTTCCACAATTTCCCTTGCCTTCTTTCCCATATGCATCAGAACTTCCTAAATGCTGTGGATGGCGCCCCGCATACAGGGCATTTATCAGGTACTTTACCAACGGTCGTATATCCACAAACTGTGCATATGTATATATCCCCCAGATCTATATCCTTTTTCCCTTTTACATTCTCTTTAGCTTTTTTGTAAAGTTCAGCGTGTATTTTTTCAGCTTCAAGTGCAAAATGAGTGGATTGTTCAGCGCTTTTCTCTCCCTGAAACTTTGCTACTTCATTGAAAACGGGGTACATTTCTTCCACTTCGTATGTTTCACCATCTATCGCTACCTGAAGATTATTTTCTGTGTCCTTTATCATACCCAGTGCCTTGTAATGGTTTGTAGCATGTACTTGCTCAGCATAGGAAATAGCCCTGAATAACCTGGCCACATTTTTATAACCTGCCTTTTCTGCCACGTCTGCAAAAATGAGGTATCTCATATGTGCCTGACTTTCCCCTGCAAATGCATCTCCCAAATTCTTTTCGGTCATCTTTTTCATTATCCCACCATAATAAATATGTACTTGCTATATTTTAAAATTTTGTATTCCACATTAATAATCTATACCTTTTCTCGCGAGTATACCTTTCTGATATGGATGTTTTATTTCTTTCATCTCTGTTACAAGATCCGCCATTTCAACAAGTTCTTCAGGTGCATACCTACCCGTAAGAACAACTTCCACGTTCTTAGGTTTTTTTTCTATTATTTTTTTTATCCTCTCAATTCTTACCAGATCGAAGTACATTGCTGTAATTATCTCATCAAGAATCACCAGATCGTATTTTCCTGAATATATTATATTCTCTACCATATCAAGACCTTTATTTATCAATTCTACATAATCGCTGGGCGGATTTCCTTTTTCAAAAACTACAACATCTTTGAATTTCTCCTTTATTGATGGATCTTTTGAAATAAAGTAAGGTTTTCCTAAGTACTTCACCTTTATATTTTTTACATTCTTTAGGACTTTCCTCTCTCCATATTTTTTTGATTTCATAAAATGCATAATGTAAACGTTAAGTCCATTGCCCGCAGCCCTTACAGCAAGACCTATTGCAGCTGTTGTTTTACCCTTTCCATTTCCTGTATATATTTCCACTAGACCTTTTTTGAGGTGCATCAGAAAATCACCGGTTCAATAAATTCACCCCATACGTTTTTCAGTGACTGTACTATTTCACCCAGTGTTGCACGTGATCTTATTGCATCTATTATGTAAGGCATTAAATTTTTTTCATCAGCATTTTTCTCCAAAGCTCTTAATGATTCTTCCAGCCTTATTTTATCCCTATTCTCCTTGTAATTTTTTAATCTAGCAAGATGCCTCTCCTCAAGCTCATCAGGAACCTTGAGTATTGGAATCTCCAATTTTTCCTCTATTCTGTACTTATTTACTCCTACCAGAACCCTTTTCTGCTCCTCTATTTCTTTCTGATACCTGTAGGCTGATTCGGCTATTTCCCTCTGAAAAAATCCTGATCTTATACCCTTTATTACACCACCCATATTTTCTATCTTATCAAAGTACTTGTAAACCTCATCCTCAATTTTGTCTGTAAGCCACTCTACATAATATGAACCTGCCAGTGGATCTACAGTAGAGGGAATTCCAGATTCCTCACCTATTATCTGCTGTGTCCTCAATGCTATCATAACAGCCTTTTCTGATGGCAATGCCCAAGCTTCGTCCATGCTATTTGTATGCAGACTCTGCGTACCCCCAAGAACTGCAGCCATAGCTTCTATTGTTGTTCTGATTATATTATTCTCAGGCTGCTGAGCTGTAAGACTTACTCCTGCAGTCTGTGTATGGAACCTTAACCAGAGCGATCTTTCCTTCCTTGGATTGAACCTACTCTTCATTTCCTTTGCCCATATTCTTCTGGCAGCTCTGAATTTTGCTATTTCCTCAAAAAAATCTATGTGGGCATCAAAAAAGAAACTCAATCTGGGAGCAAATTCATCCACGTCAAGACCCCTTTTAACAGATTCTTCAACATATGTAAGACCATTTGCAAGAGTGAATGCAAGTTCCTGAACTGCAGTAGCACCGGCTTCCCTTATGTGATAACCGCTTATGCTTATGGGGTTCCATAAGGGTAATTCCTTTGACCCAAATTCTATTGTGTCAATTACAAGTTTCAGGGAAGGTTCTGGAGGGAATATGAACGATTTCTGTGCCATATACTCCTTCAATATATCATTCTGAATAGTACCTCTTAGATCGCACCATTTCGCCCCCTGGGATTCACCTGTTAATATATAAAGCCCCCAAATGATTGCTGCAGGGCCGTTTATGGTCATTGATGTTGAAATATCTTTTAATGGTATGTCCTTGAACATTAGCTGCATATCCTCAAGCGTGTTGATAGCAACACCAGCCTTTCCAAATTCTCCCTTGGTAAGCGGATTGTCCGAATCAAGACCTAGAAGTGTTGGATAATCAAATGCGATGCTCAATCCAGTTTCTCCATGTTCAAGGAGATATTTTAATCGCCTGTTTGTTTCTATTGCATCCCCAAATCCAGAAAATTCCCTGAAGGTCCATAACCTAGACCTGTACATGGTGGGATGTATTCCCCTAGTAAATGGAAAATCACCTGGAAGCCCCAATTTTTCAAAATAATCGAATTTACCTAAATCTAGGGGAGTGTATATCCTTTTTATTTCTATTCCAGAGATTGTTTTAAATTCACCCCTCTCAGGCATTGCCTCTAGAGATTTTTTAAGCTTTTCTTCCTGCCATTTTTTCAACTTTTCCTTAAATATTTCCTCCTTTTCCATATTTTACCCCCATTTCAAGCATTATTTTATCAATTACCATTGAAATATCTTTTCCTTCATTTATGCATTCTAAATATTTTTCAATAGATCCTTTTTCCATTAAATTCTCAATCCTTTCAATCGCATGCTGTTTTAATGTATAAACCATCCTTTCTCTTATTTTATTTTTACCCATTTTTTGTAAGAATTGCCAGTGATCATTTAAAGCATTAATTATTTCTTCAATACCCTGATTTTTTACTGCAACACTCTTAACTATTTTTGGGGTCCAACCATCCTTTCTTTCATTCATTATTAATGTCATTTCTTTAATTTTTTCATCTGCCGGTCCCTGATCAGCTTTGTTAACAACAAAAATATCACCTATTTCCAACTGCCCCGCCTTTATTACCTGGACTTCATCACCCAGTGTAGGGACAATAACAACAATTATGGTGTTCGCTATGTGCATTATATCAACTTCATCCTGTCCCGATCCTACCGTTTCTATTATTATGGTTCCGAAACCTGCAGCATCAAGAACATTTACTATATCTGATGTATGATAGCTAATACCACCTAATTTACCCTTGGAAGAAAGACTTCTGATGAATACATTATCATATTTATTCAGTTCCTTCATCCTAATTCTGTCGCCTAGCACAGCACCTCCAGAAAATGGACTTGAAGGATCAACACCCAGAACACCTATATTTTCACCAGTGGAGGCAATCCTGGATACAATTTTTGAAATGAGTGTTGATTTGCCACTACCAGGGACTCCCGTTACCCCTATTACCTTCGCACCCTTTAATTCTCTCATCGCTTCACCTGCCAGTTGCGTGTTACCATTTTCTATCTCTGTAATTATCCTGGGAAGCGACCTCCTATCCTTAAGAAGATGATTAAAATTCATAATTTTCGCCTTAGATTTTTTCTAATGAAATCTGTAATCTCCTTTATACTTGTACCCGGATTGAAAATTGCATCAACACCCATTTCAATGAGCCTTTGCCTGTCATCCTCCGGTACGATACCCCCGCCAATAAGGAGAACGTCATCCATTCCTCTTTCCTTCATTATTTCCAGTACCCTTCTAAAATGGTACATATGGGCACCGGAGAGTATGCTTAATCCTATTACATCCACATCTTCGTCCATGGCAGTTCTTACAATATCCTCTGCTGTCTGATGTATACCTGTATATATCACCTCAAAACCTTCATCCATAAGCGACCTAGCAAGAACCTTTGCCCCTCTATCGTGGCCGTCAAGCCCCGGCTTGGCAATTAATATCCTAATTTTTCTCATACCTATCACTTCAATAACTCTCTCGCAATTACAAGCTTCTGTATTTCTGAGGTACCCTCGTATATTTCGGTTATCTTCGCATCCCTATAAAATCTTTCCACATCAAAGTCCTCTATAAAACCGTAACCGCCATGTACCTGTACTGCAAATCTGGAAGCTTCCATTGCTACCTGGCTGGCAAAATACTTGGCCATGCTTGCTTCCTTTATTAAAGGAAGGTTTTCATCGGCCCTAGTAGCAGCATCATAAACTAGAAGCCTAGCTGCTTCCAATCTTGTTGCAATATCTGAAAGCTGGAATTGAAGTCCTTGAAATTCACCAATCTTCTTACCAAATGCTTCTCTCTGTTTCATATATTCTATGCTTTTTTCCAGGGAGGCTTGAGCTATACCCAGTGCCTGGGCACCTATTCCTATTCTGCCCATGTTCAATGTATTCATTGCTATGTAGAATCCTTTACCAATTTCACCAAGTACATTCGATACAGGTACCCTGACATTTTCAAATAAAAGTTCTGCAGTACTGGAACCCCTTACACCAAGCTTTTTATAATCCTCTCCAACCTTAAAACCAGGAGTATCCTTTTCAACAATGAATGCAGTTATGCCCTCATGGCGCTTTTGCTCTTTAGAAGTTCTTGCAAAAACAATGAAGATGCTTGCATGGTTAGCATTTGTAATGAAGAATTTGTTTCCATTGAGAATATATTCTTCCCCAGATTTTTCAGCCTTAAGTTGCACATTTGCAGCATCTGAACCAGCCTGTGGTTCGGTAAGTGCATATGCCCCTATGTACTCACCTGAGCAAAGCTTTGGAAGATATTTCCTCTTCTGTTCCTCTGTTCCCCATTTGTAGATTGGATATTCCACAAGACCATTCTGCACATCCATGGCAACGGAAACTGATGGTGAAATCCTAGCTAATTCTTCAAGAATTATTACGTAACTGAGCGTATCGAAGCCCGCACCACCATATTCCTGAGGTATTATAACCCCCGTGAATCCAATCTTTCCAAGCTCGTCATAGAGTTCCCTAGGTATCGTTTCATTCTCAATCTTTTTGTTCATTGGAGCTATTTGTTTTTCACTAAAATTTCTTGCCAAATTACGAATCAGCTGATGCTCTTCGCTAAGCAACAACGTATCACCATCCTATATATGAATTTCATTTTAAAAGTTTTTGTTATGGTTAAAAAAAATCAGAAAAATATGAAATCTTTTAAACCCAATTTTAAAAGTCTTTCCCTATCAGGAAAACCTGTTTTCCTGTCCCAACCCATTGCATCATAATATTCAGATACCATGGTTTCCACATCAAGTGTAATACCTTCCAAAGGCCCTTTTTCCTGGGGTGGAATACCTGCTGCCCTATCTGGCAATCTAAACTCCTCAGGTGTAAGACCTTCACGTAAATTGAAAAGATGCCTTACCTGCTGTATTCTCTCCCCTATTGCCAATAATTCCTCAGAATTAACCTGCCATCCTGTAACAGCGTATATTATCTCTTTATATGGTAAAGGAGAAAATGTCTCAGAAAAAAGACAGAAACCAAGTGCATTTTCCACCTGTGCCTGGTTACTTAGTAATGCATGCCATTTACCTTTTCCTGAATATCTGTATTTTTCAATTTTTTCAAATTCTACATTTATTGGGAATATAGGGGTGGGTGTACTTCCTTCAGAGAAACCTAGACCGCCTGCAGTATGCCTGCCGGGAGTAGG
>CAYSIM010000003.1:0-10406 GCA_964431165.1 uncultured Thermoplasmatales archaeon
CAAAATCACCAAAGGAAATAAAGGGAATACCTGGTGAACCAATAAGTCTTGTAAACCCTCCTCAAGGATGTAGATTTTACAACAGATGCCAGTTTGCCAGGGAAAATTGCAGGTCCTACGATTATTCCCCCAAGGATCTTGGAAAAGGTCATTATGTTTATTGTACTCTTTATGGTGAATGAATTATGTACATTGTTGAAGCAAAGGGAGTGAAAAAGTATTTCCAAGTAAAGGGTTCATTCTTTAGTAGGGAGAAAAAATATGTGAAGGCACTCGATGGTGTTTCACTCAATATAGATAAGGGGGAGATTTATTCTCTTGTTGGTGAAACAGGTAGTGGAAAAACAACCTTCGGCAGGATATTGTTAGGGTTAATACCCCCCACAGATGGTGAGGTAAAAATAGATGGGGTGGACATATTTTCCGTTGGAAAAAGAGAAATGAGAGAAATAAGAAAAAGGATACAGATAATATTCCAGGATCCTTACGGTTCACTAAACCCGAGGATGAAGGTAAAGGATATTGTTTCAGAGCCACTTAAACTCAACAAAATGGATTTCGATGAGGAAAGGATAATAAGGGTACTGGAGGATGTTGGTCTTAGACCGGCTACAGATTTCCTGGAAAGGTACCCACACCAGCTTTCAGGTGGTCAGAGACAGAGGGTGGCAATAGCCAGGGCTCTTGCAATTTCCCCAGAATTCATAGTGGCTGATGAACCTGTTTCTATGCTTGATGTTTCCATCAGGGCAAATTTTCTGAATATGATGAGGGAAATGAACTCAAAATATAATGTTTCAATGTTAATGATCACGCATGATATATCTGTGGCATCATACGTGGGTAAAAAGATAAGTGTTCTTTATCTGGGTAAAATTGTGGAACAGGGTGATAAGGAGGAAATAATAAACAATCCCTTACATCCATACACAAGAGCATTGATGGAAGCAATTGCCACGCTGGGTAAAAAGGAAAAGGAAGTGCACATAAAGGGTGAGATACCAAATCCAATGGACATTCCTTCCGGATGTAGATTTCATCCCAGATGCCCCTTCGCCATGGATAAATGCAGGCAAATTGAACCTGAACTAATGGAAATAAAGAAAAATCATAAAGTAGCCTGTCATCTTTTTAACCAATAAAAAAAATGCACAGAATACCAAAGATCTATGCAAATTTCACTGTTATCTTAGACGTTAAATAGGTATTTTTCAAAAAACCTGTTGAACTAATACTTACTGGAGCTTTTGGGATTATTAGGGGATTAAAAAATTGTAACAATATTTGAGAAAAAAATAAAAGAGCTTAGTAAAAATTTTGGAAATAGAATTGCATCCACATTCATTCAGACATTATTACGCAACTACACTTCTGGCAAATGGAATGGATATTCGCATGGTTCAAATTCTCTTGGGGCATGCATCCATTTCTTCTACCCAGATCTATACCCATATTTCACAGCAAAAAGTCGGAGAGATTGCGAGGGACATCCTCAACAAACTTTTTCGAGTCCAAAAAATTTTAGGGAATTCTGAACAAAAGGTTCAAATTCATGTGGGAGCCTTGACTTGTAGTGATGGGGGCACTGGGATTTGAACCCAGATCCGCGGGTCACTCCTTGGATCATTGCTCCAGTTAATCATCATTTATTTCAGTTGACCCTCTGGAGAATCACTTCCATAACTGGAGCCCGCTAGGATACCTGATTACCCCATGCCCCCTTTACTTCCTGTTCGCCCTTCTCTGGCGCATCAACCTTCTCATTCTTTTCTTTCTCCACTTCCATCGCATCTGTCCTCTCTTTTTCCATACCCTGGAGCTTCTCTTCATTCTAACACCTGGTGTAAAAGGAAAAACGATCTGTGTTTATAATTTTTTCCTTTAAAAAGCTCAGTAAAAATCTTTTTTTTAAAAAAATTTGATGAACCAATTTTCCTAAAGTTATTTCTCTAGAATTTTTTAGAAAATTTTAATTATATTATAATCATTATAAAAAATAACATAGCCATAAACTCTTTTGGGGGATATTATAAATTTCATGAATAAAATTGTTCTTGGCATCAATTTATGCATAGAGATTGCTTTGGTTAATATTTTAACATCAAAATTTTCATCTCGAAGGAAATATCTCTCCTCATTAAATATGGAATACCATTTTTTTAAAAAGGCACTTTTTAAATCAAACAGGTAATGAAAAGGGATGCAAAAGAAACAGGAGTTAAGAATTTAATGCTTTTCAGAAATTATGGTTTCAAAGTAATAAAATTAATCTTCTGAGCACCGTCAGGAGAAGCAATGAGCATTCCGAAGATGGAATGCAGACGATGTTAAATAGGGAAGATTAGGATTTTATTCATAGCCCTTTAAAAAGTAATAGGTACATAACCCTGTTTTACGTAGTCTGCAATAATCTTTCCCACATATTCCACATTAATTCCGAGAGAAAGTATTTTTTCTGTTACCTGTATCCTATCTGAAATATTCTTGCAAGCTACCATGAAAACTCCAGCTTCTCTAAGTTTTTTTACCATCTCTTTTACTTCCTGATTATCAGATACAACCAAGTCTTCACTTGGACCAAAAAACATGATCCTTATATCGTCAAGATATCCTTTCACCTTTGCATTGAAAGCAAATGACATACCTGCCATTGCCTTTTCAATCTCATTCTTTCCTGATGTTATTATTACAAGTATCTTCGTCATAGACTACTTTTATCCATTTTATTATAAAGTTCTTTTGTTATTCATCTGTAAACCTTTTCTTCCACTAGATTAAAATCGAGCGCGTCAAGCTGAACATCTCTTTTCGATGAAAAATAATTTGGATCCTTCAATTCCTTTATAAATTCATGCTGTATTATCATCTTCATTACCTCATTTGTACCCGTCCATATCAGACCAAGCCTTGAATCCCTGAGAAGCCTTTCTATAGGATAAATTGTTGTATAACCTATTCCACCCAGTATCTGCATAGCATCATTTACTACCTTCCACATGGTTTCCGTTGAATTTAATTTGGCCATGGAAACAAGTTTCCTTACATATGAAAGTGGCACCTTTTTTTCCTCAAAGAGATCTGCTGCTTTACTTGCCGTGAATACAAGTGCCTTTGACTGCTCTATGGCTGCAACAGATTCAGCTATCTTGAAACTCACACCCTCATGTTCAATGAGTTTATTTCCGAATGCCTCCCTTTTTAAAGCATAATCCGTGGCTATTTCTATTGCTGCCATTGCAACACCAATAGCGCCTGCAGCCGTTGTTAATCTTTCAGGTATCATCATTATGTTGAACACATCATACCCTTTGTTCACTTCACCTATTACATTTTCTTCAGATAATTCTACATCCTTGTAAACTATTCTTGCAGTTCCCCCGCCTTTCGTACCCATAAGACCGTAAACAGTTTCCACCTTTAATCCATTGCTTTCCCTATCAACAACAAATGCGGTCACACCTTTACTTATTGGTTTTGCATCTGGATCTGTAATTGCATAAGTAACGAAGAAATCAGCACCATTTCCACCAACTACAAACCTTTTCTGACCATTGAGAACGTATTTGGATCCTTTCTTTACAGCCCTTGTCCTCATCATACCAAAAAGATCGGAGCCTCCTGTTGGTTCCGTAATTGCTTCTGCCCCGTATCTTTCTCCTGAGGTAATACCTCTGAGATATTTTTCTTTTTGAGATTCTGTACCAAACTTGTTTATAGGTTCACCGACTATGGAACCAAGAGAATACATGCAGCTAAGTGTAAATCCAAGGTAACCCATCTCTTCAACTGCTGACATCTCCGCTACCCAGGATGCTTTCCTTCCTCCATACTTCTCCGGAAATCTTAATCCTACTATATGGTTCTTTGATATTATTTCAATAAATTCCCTTGGGAATTTTACCTCCTCATTCTCTATTTTCCTTATAATGTCATGAGGTATTTCTTTAACTACTTTTCTTATTTCATATTTTATTTTCCTTTCATTTTCATCCAGAAGTATATCTTCCATGATTTTTCAATGGAATACTTATTAATAAATGTTAATTAAGTTCCTTTACCTTTACATTAATCATGAAGATTTCATTCAAAAATGGGCGTATATATTCAAGATTCATTCCTTTGGAAATCCATGAGAATATTGTTATTGAAAATGGTAAAGTGAAATCGTTTGAAAGTGATGAAAATGCAGTGGATCTTGATGGAAAGTACATAATACCTGCTTTCATTGATTCACACCTACATCTTGATGAAATAGGTCTCTTCCTCAACACGCTGGATCTAAGGGGTGTAAGGTCAATAAAAGAAATGAGGGAAAAATTGAAAAAATTTTCAGAGAAGAATAGTGGACCTATTATCGGCCATGGGTGGGATCAGGAGCTATTAGAAGAAAAAAGATGGCCAAATAAGAATGACATAGATGATATTGTGAATGATAGGCCAGTGATTCTAACAAGAACGTGTTTGCATGCTGCGCTTGTGAATTCCTATTTCCTAGAGATAATGGGTAAAAAAGGTGATGGAATTGTTTTTGAGAATGAATTTGAGATATTCAGGAAAAAATTCCTTTCCATGATACCCAGAGATTTGAAGGTCAAATATATGGAGGATGCTGTGAAATTCGTCGCAGAAAATGGAATATGTGCAGTAGGATTCGTATCATGCACAATTGAATCCCTTGAAATAATAGAAGAATTGCAGAAAAAAGGAAAATTACCCATCCATATTTATGTATATCTAAACGCAGAAGATTTTATGAAATATAATTTCAAGAATGAAAATGTGAAGGGAGTAAAACTCTTTATTGATGGATCATTGGGAGCGAGGACAGCGCTTCTTTCAGAAAGATACAACGATATGGATACGTACGGTGAGCAGGTAATGGATGATGAATATCTCATAACCATGGTACAGAAAGCAAACGAAATGGGAAAGGATGTGGCAATACACGCAATAGGTGACAGGGCACTTGACATTGCCATAGAAATTTTGAGGAAAGCAAATCATGGAAAAAGGATTGAACACGCATCAATTGTAAGGGATGATCAGCTTGAAAAATTGAGGGGAATAAATGTTGTTGTTCAGCCACACTTTATAATTTCTGATTTCTGGATAATTGATAGGATAGGTGAACATAGGGCAAAATATGTTTACAGGTTCAAGGATCTGATGAAATACACAAATTTATCTTTTTCAACAGATGCACCTGTCGAGCCAGTAAATCCCTTCTTGACCCTTAGCGCTGCAATAAAAAGAGGAAGGGAAAAAAATCTTAGTGCTTATAGTTTTACTGAAAATCAGATAATTGATTTAAAAGAAGCGTATCATTGCTATACGCTGGGTTCATCCAAGGCTCTTGGCATAGATTTAGGCACACTTCTTCCTGGTAAGGAGGCAAATTTCCTTATTCTGGATAGGGACCCACTTGCCACAGATCCTGAAAAGATAAATATCTCAGGAATATTCATAAAAGGCAACTGGATCAAAAAATCTGAATAAAATAATTTAAGATTTGGCCTTAAATTCCATCTTCCTTATGTATCCTATTATTATCATTAATACTGTAAAAGCAAAGCTAATTATAGCATAGAGATTAGAAAATAAGCCTATTACAACAGTTATTGCAGCGATAATTGAAATAATTATCCTTAGCCTTATTTCGAATTTCATTAGTTTTTTATCAGTGTCATTCATAATGTCTTTATTTTCCTGGATAATTTCTAACAACATTAATGCCCAGAAGAACATTAGAAATGAGAGAAGACCTGAAATGTAAATTATGCCACCAATTCTATAACTGAAGGGAATTAGGGAAATTGTAATGAGGATAAGAACATCGTATATTGGGAATTTAAGTGTCTTGAAGGGATATTCCAATCTTTCCACCACGTATGACCACCAGAACCATAAAACAACTGTACTCACTATTACAAATTCTACTATGCCCTGTATAGCTGTGAATGAGTATCCTTGTAAGGGATGTTGCAAGAAATGCTAGGGCAATTGCAACTACCATTGTGGCAAGTTCCATTACAAGAACATTTTCTGTATAAGCGTCACTTTTTTTCATTCAGCTACTTTATTTTTTAATTGAATTTAAAATTTGTTGATAAATAATCTTTCAGTTTTTAGTATAGAGGGCAAATAAAAATTTATCAACCTCTAGGATTATATAAAATTATGATCTTAAAGAATAGAGTGGCAATGGTAACGGGTGCTTCAAGGGGTATTGGTAGATCAATTGCAGAGGAATTTTCAAAGGAAGGGGCAAAGATAATTCTGAACTACAGGGAAAGTGAAAATGAGGCACGGAATGTGTGCAATGAAATTATCAAAAATGGTGGCGAATGTCTACCTATTAAAGCTGATGTCTCAAGTGCGAATCAAGTAAAAAAGATGATAGACGAATCATTTGATAGATTCGGTAGAGTGGATATACTGGTAAATAACGCGGGTATAATGATAACAAACACAGAAAATTATTCCGATCTTGAGAAAATGATTTCAGTGAATCTATATTCAATGGTCTACACAATAGAGGGTTTAAGAGAAAATTTCACTAAGAATGGAGGGAAAATAATAAATATAGCAAGTGTAGCAGGAATAGTCACATCGCTGCATGGAACAACATTCTATTCCATCACAAAGGGTGCCGTTATAACACTCACACGAAGATATGCATTCGATCTTGGAAAATACGGCGTTAATGTGAATGCCATAGCCCCGGGATACATTGAAACAGATTTAACCAGAAAAGGTAAAAGCGATGAGGAATGGAAAAAAACTGTGGAAGATATTTCAAAAAAGACAGCATTGGGAAGGATAGGAAAACCGAGGGATATCGCCAGGGTGGCTGTATTTCTAGCTTCACAGGACTCGGATTTCATTACCGGACAGGTAATAGTAGTCGATGGGGGAAGGGAAGATTATTTCTCCCATTCCCTCTGAATTTTTATTCGAATCAAAAACATTTATAATATGGTTACAATTTTTAAATTGTATGGAAGAGAATAATGAACTTTTAATTGCTCTTTTCAGGGAGTTCATAGATGAATTGAGGGAAAAGCTTGAGGAGGAGGAATTAAAAAAGGAAGATATCTATGCAATAATTAAAAATTATGAAAAAAAGCTGAAATACATTACTTCACCTTCAAAAAATAAGAAACCGGATCTTATTTTGAATTTTGGAGAATCCTACATAATGGACGAAGAAAAGCCTTCCAAATGCTATGATATATTCAGGCAGGCGCTTGATAGGGGAAGAGCAGGTCTTTGCATTACAAGAACACATCCAGAAAGTATTTCATTCTTCAGATCAGCGGATAATGTTAAATTTATATGGCTCACCACAGTGAATTTCAGGGATGGAAAGGTGATTTCTCTTCAACCCACAGATCTTAGCTTGATTTCCAATGGAATAAATAATTTCATAAAGGAGGGTACTAAGGGTATAATACTCCTTGACGGTATAGAGTTGCTAATTAAAAATAATGGCTTTGATAACACCATAAAATCGCTCACAACAATAAAGGATAATGTAAGAATAAACAAAGGTATTATGATTATATCAATCAACTTAAAAACAATGAATGAGGAGGAAAGGAATTTTCTACTAAGGGAATTTAACTTGATATCCCTTCCTTCGCATTAGACGGAAATATATCTATCCTTGCAGGCGTTGGTAATTTCATCTTTGCTTTCTTGAGTGCTTCCTTTGCTTTTTCTATATCCTGTGCATTCACCTTCACTATTATTACAGTTTCACCCGATTTAACCCTAGCTGCCGTACCAACAGGCTTTCCGAATGCCATGCTCATACCGCTTGATATCCTATCCGCTCCTGCACCTGTGGCCATCTTGTGCTCCCTGAGTACATGGTGGGGGTAAACCCTAATCTTTAGGTAATAGTTTGTACCACCTACTGCAGTCATCAGGTATTTATTTGCAGATACCCTTGCCGCTTCAAGTGCTGTATGCCTTATTTGGCAATCCTCCTCTGCAACTAGATGCAGAGTGTATTCAAATCTATCGCTGTTTTTCAGATCACCATGCTCAAACTCATGTATCCTGGGCTGCGGTATACCTGCTATGAATTCCTTTCTCGTATATGCAGGACCTGTAATCCTCCTGTACATTCTAGCCGGTTTCCTTACCATTTCACTGCACCTTCCGTTTTGATCACCTAAATCACTTTACATTTTTAAGCTTTTTTATGGTTTCTCCGCCGGAACGAAATAGAGTGCGGATGCATCGATCTTTTCCAGCGGTACATCCCTGAATTTGGGTTTTATTTTCATACCTATCCTTATCTCATCCCTGCTAATGTTTATTTCACCTGGCTCATCTATGACGAGTGTGCTCGTGAGCTTTGAGTATGAATTATCGTATCCTTCAACATCTATGTTTATTAGTGTAAAGGGTACCTTATTCAGGAATGTTTCACCTGCGAAGTATGCCGTGGTAAATGTGTATATCCTGATATCGGCATCTGTCAAATCCACCCATTCTGTTAGTTCAGCCATGCATTCTGGACAATCCGCCCTTGGCGGAAGAAACAGTAAATCTTTACCGTTTTTGTGTTTTTCCCTGTTCCTGCAGACAGTACCCAAAAGCCTTTTCTTTACAAGGCCTACAAAAAATGGGGATACTTCACCGAAAGAATGCCTGTAAAGAATTGTGTATGGATGTTCAACAATTAAAGGACTTTTATTCTTTGAAACATACTTCTCTCCTACGGACAAGATCTACCACCCCCTTCCTAAAACAAATACGGTTACATCGCTACCTGTACCTGCATGGCTATGGGCAAGGCCACGTCTAGCATCCTTTACCTGTAGCTTATCACTTCCATAAAATTTCTCTATCTTCCCCTGCAATTGCCACATTACACTCACTGCCTGCATGATACCAGTTGCTCCTACAGCATGCATGCAACCCAGAAGACCACCCGATGGATTTACATGAATCCTGTTGGCTAGCTTGGGATTTATTTCCTTGAATACCCCCCTTTCATCATCAAAAGGTGCAGAATCTATAAGCTTTCCCCCTTCACCGTACCTGGCAAGACCTAGATCCTCATAGGTCTGTAATTCACTGGAAGTATATGCATCGTGAAGTTCCACAACATCAATCTGCTCCAGAGGATTTGTTATGCCTGCCATCTTATACGCCATTTTCGCTGCTTTTCTTCCAGCCCTGAAGGAATGAAGACCTGGATAAACCATATCCTCGTACCATTCTGCCTTTTCATGGGGTAAAAGGAGATCCTCTTTTATCAATCCACCAACAGTGGTAGGTCTATCAGATGGTCTCATTGTATCCGTTCCATTACCAACACCCTCGATTATGACGGGTTTATCGGTCAATTCCCTTGCAACTGATTCATCAGCCAGGAGTGCTACTGCAGCCCCATCGCTCATAAGGCAGCAATCTAGCCTTTTAAGTGGCGTTGATATTTTCTCCGATTTTAAAACATCATAAATTGTTATAAAGCCAGATGTAGTTTTGGTTGCGTAGGGATTCTTTGCATTTGTCTGTGCAAAGAAATTGTACTGCGCATTATTCCTGTTTTTAACTGCTACCTTTGCCATCTGTTTTTCTGTTATTCCAAATTCATACATATATCTGGTCGCCATTGCGGCATAATAAGCTGTGTAGTAACCACCAACAGGAAAATCAAAATCCGTATCACTTGCAAGTGCTATGAATTCATTTCCCTTTGCCGTTGATACCTCGGACATCTTTTCAAATCCTATTACAAGAACTAGACTTGCATCTCCTGACTTCACCATTTCATAACCAGCTTTAAGGCCAAGACCGCCTGTAGCACCACCTCCCTCTATCCTGGCGCTCTGTATAGGATTCAAGCCTAGATAATCCCTGATTATAGCTCCGAAAAGCAACTGCCTCTCAAAATGGTCGGAGAAGTAGCTTACTATTGTACCATCAATCATTTTTTTAACGTCCAGTGGATCTATCTTCAGATCATTTTCAAAAAGGGCCATTCTTGCAGCTTCCATTACAAGCTCTTCCTGTGTTGAATCCCTTCTGGATTTTGCAAATTGTGTCATTCCTCCTGCTATCATTGCCACCCTATTTCCCATTCATTACACCTCCATTCATTTCAACAACTCCCTAGCAATTATAATTTTTTGCACTTCATTTGTTCCCTCCCCTATTTCCATAAGCTTTGCGTCCCTCAGATATCTTTCTATGCCTGTATCCCTGAAGTATCCGTATCCTCCGTGTATCTGTATTGCCATTCTTGATGCATCCATTGCCACCTGGCTGGCAAAATATTTCGCCATGGATATTTCCTTTCTTGCATGGATACCTCTATCATAAAGATCACATGCATGTTCAATTAGAAGTGTAGCTGCCCTGATGTTTGTGGCAATATCGGCCAGGTA
>CAYSIM010000003.1:10416-26636 GCA_964431165.1 uncultured Thermoplasmatales archaeon
TCCTTGAACCAAATGCACTCCTCTGTTTTGCATACTCAATGGACTTTTCAAGGCAAGCCTCAGCCAGACCCAAGGCAAGTGCACCTATTGCAATCCTTCCCCCCTCAAGTATCTTCAAAGCCTGTTTAAAACCTTCACCCGGTTTGCCTATCAACCTTTCCACGGGTATTTTTACATCTTTTAGAATAATTTCACCTGTATCGCTCCCCCTCACACCCATCTTGTCCTTCAGCTTATTCCTTTCTATACCTTCATCCATAAAATTGAGAAGAAATGCGTTTATGCCCTCATCACCTTTAGCCATAAGAACAATATACCTTGAGCTTACCCCATGTGTAATGAATATTTTTGATCCATTTATTACGTAATATTTACCTTCCTTCTTATATGTGGTATTCATATTTTTTGCATCGCTTCCGGATGTTTGCTCAGTAAGAGCCCATGCAACAGGTTTGGCATTATTCATCACATCTGAAATTACCTCTTCCTTTTGTTCTTCTGTTCCAAAAAGTAAAACGTGGTTAAGGCCAAGACTGTTGTGAGCTTCAAGACTTAATGCTATACCGCCTGAATATTTTGCCACAGTTTCAATTATCTTTGCATATGTAAACGTATCAAGTCCAAGACCTCCGTATTTTTCAGGCACGAGAAGTGTAAGGAGACCATGATCCTTCATCTCCCTATAAAAATCTTCGGGGATGTGATCCTCCCTGTCCACATCCAGTGCTATAGGTTCTATTTTTATCTTGGCAAATTCCTCAATATTTTTGATTATCAGGGTCTTTTCTTCAGAAATTTTGTAAGGCATAACCCATTACTCCATAGATTTGAATGCAATTATATTATAAAATATTTTCATTCCTTCCATTGCTAATTAAATCATTTTCAAATTTTTTCTAAAAATTTAAAAGAAATACCATTCAAAAACCTATTAAATAGGTAATATTAATCCTGAAAGGTGTCCAAGCCCGTTTACTTGGGAAAAATAAGGTTCAGATGGTGCAACAACTGCAATGTTCCTGTACTAGGTGATACCTGCGGTAGATGCGGATCTACAACCATCAATGTTAATATCACTCCACCCGGAGAATTCAGACTTCCGCTTAAAAATGATTGGAAATTTTTGGATCTTGCATTTTCTGATATACTAGAAAAAAAATTTTCAGATTTATTTTCCAGATATGCGATTGTTTTAAATAGAATCCCTGGTGAGGATAGGACAGAGGAAATAATTTTAGGTGGGAGGGTAGTTGCCACCGTTCTCCATGAGGATCTTGAGATAAGGGTTTCCCTTAGACCGCACTTTTATTATGTTGCGAAGGATTACCTAAAGGACATTTTTGTTACCACAGACCTCGTTGCAGCAGAATCCATAAAATCAGGTAATAATTTAATGGTTCCAGGTGTAATATACGTGGGCAAGGATGTTAAGCCTGGTAGAGATGTGTTCATAAAAACAGAGGAAGGGGATGTGATAGCCCTTGGAATTTCAAGGATAGATAAAAATAAGAAAATGGAAAGAGGAATGGCGGTAAAAGTAAAATACATCATGGAAGAAAATGAAAAAATTTTTCTGAAGGAATCTGGATTGGAGGAAATAATAGAGGCAAACAGGGAATTTATGGAAAAAGAAGAAAAGAAGGCAATAGATTTTTTAAAAAATTTTAGAGAAAAAAATTTACTAGTTTCTTTCTCCGGTGGAAAAGACAGCCTTGTGGCACTACATCTCACCTTGAGGGCAGGAATAAAACCCAAGGTGGTTTTCCTCAATACAGGTCTAGAATTCCCAGAGACAATTGAATATGTAAAAAAAATGGCGAGAGAATTTTCTCTGCATCTTGATATTATAGATGCTGGAGATGCATTCTACAGGAATCTGGAACATTTTGGACCCCCAGGTAGGGATTATAGATGGTGCTGCAAGGTATGCAAGCTAGGACCTACCACCAGATACATAAAATCGCTGGGTGAAGGAAAGATTTATATGGTAATAGGACAGAGGGCATATGAGAGCCCTTCTAGAGCGTCATCTGGGAACATTTGGGAGAATGAATGGGTACCAAACCAGATAGGTATAAGCCCCATACAGAAATGGAATTCATTCATGGTATGGCTCTACATATTCATGCATGGATTGAATTACAATCCCTGGTATGATAGGGGTCTATGGAGGATAGGTTGTTTCATGTGTCCTTCCCAGGACCTTGGCGATCTTAACATTGTTTCCAGTTACGGGATCTATGAAAAGTGGGAATCCTATCTGGTGGATTATGCTACAAGAAATAATTTGAAAGAAGAATGGATAAAATACGCACTATGGAGATGGAATAAAATACCAGATCATTTGAAGAAAAAATATTCAATTGAGGACCATAAAAGGGAAGCGCTCAAGCTGGAAATAAAAGAGAATGAGGGTAAATTGAAATTAATTCCTAATAAGGAAATTGATATGAAAAGATTGATGAATTTGAAAAATATACTTCCTGAATCGGCCATGGATGAAACTCTTAATATTAAAGAAAATTTTGTTGAAAAGGCAATTCAGGTAATATATCAATCGGAAGAATGTGTTGGATGTGGTATTTGTACTGGAAGGTGTGATAGGAATGCACTTTATCTCAGTGAAGGAAGGGTCTGGGTGGATGAGGAAAAATGCATACGTTGTACAAAATGTTTAGGACCTTGTCCAGCTTATGTTTTCAGGTGATACCATGAACAACTTTGACATTATTATAGAAAAGATTAAAAGCGTAATTAAACCACATGAGATTCCATTCAATGAACCCTGGAAGGTACTAATTTCAACGGTTCTTTCACAGAGGGCAAAGGATGAGATGACCTCCCTTGTTTCCGAAAATCTATATAGCATTTATCCTGATCTTAAAAGCCTGGCAAATGCTGATCTTGAAGATCTACAGCTTATATTAAAACCCATAGGATTTTACAGAGAGAAGGCAAGAAGGATTAAGGAAATAGCAAAAATAATACTTGAGAAATACAATGGAAATGTACCTGATGATAAGGAGGAACTATTAAAGCTTCCAGGTGTGGGTACAAAAACAGCAAATATAGTACTTTCCCTATGCTTTGGCAAGGATTTCATAGCCGTAGACACGCACGTTCACAGGATATCCAATAGACTGGGATGGGTAAATACAAAAACACCGGAGGAAACGGAAAAAGAACTTATGAAAATTCTCGATAAAAAATACTGGAAAGAAATAAATTCACTTTTAGTTGAATTCGGCAAAAAAATATGCAGACCAGTAGGACCTAAGTGCAAAGAATGCCCCCTAAATAATCTCTGCCCTTCCGCAAGAATGTAGCTTAAAAATTGACAAAATTATTATATTGACTTTTTTCATGGAAAGGAAACAGGTGAACATTTAATGTACGTAATACAGCAATCGAAATTGAAGAAGGGTCTTCCAAAGGAAACACTTTCCATTTGCCCTGTGTGTAAGAAAGTTATACCTGCTACCATATATGAAGAAAATGGAAAGGTGATGTACAGGAAAACATGCCCGGAACATGGTGAATTCAAGGATATTTACTTTGGCGATGTGGAAACATATCTTAGATATGAGAAGTGGGCATTTGATGGAATTGGTGTTAAAAATCCACAGATAAACGGTGTAAATTGCCCCCTTGACTGCGGTCTCTGTACATTACATTATAGCCATACTTCACTTGCAAACATAGATCTAACAAACAGATGCAATCTAAAATGTCCCATATGTTTTGCAAATGCTAATGCTGCTGGATATGTTTATGAACCAACATTCGAGCAGGTAGTGGAAATGATGAAAGTATTGAGGAATGAAAAGCCTGTGCCTACCCCAGCTGTACAGTTTGCAGGTGGAGAACCCACCATTTATCCCTATTTTCTGGAAGTGGTTAAAAAGGCTAGGGAGCTTGGATTTGCCCAGATTCAGGTGGCTACGAACGGTGTCAGGATAGCACATGAGCCCGATTTTGCACAGAAAATGGTGGATGCAGGAATGCATACTGTATACCTTCAATTCGATGGCTTTAAGGAAAGCACATACATTAAAACAAGGGGTAGGCCTGGGTTCCTGAAGGAAAAGTTGCAGGCCCTTGAATACCTGAGACATACCAAACCCAAGCCACTTGCCACTGTTCTTGTCCCTGTTATAGTGAAGGGTGTAAACGATGATGAGGTAGGAAAGATAATAGAATTCGGCCTTAATAACCTTGATGTTGTGAGATCCGTTAATTTCCAGCCTGTTTCATTTGCAGGCAGGATACCCCAGGATGAACTTATAGTTGGAAGATACACCCAGGGCGATCTAATAAATGATCTTATAAAACAGACGGATTACTTTGAAAAGAAGGACTTTTTCCCCATTCCCGTTGCCGCCCTATTCTCAGAACTTGCCTCGCAGCTATTCAAGCAGCCATATGTTGCTTTCACTTCCCATCCACACTGCGGTACTGCCACATACATTTTCAAGGATTATGATAAGAATAAAATAATTCCAATAACCAGGTTCATAGATGTTGAGGGTCTTTTAGAAGAGCTGAAACCTAAGATAATGGAATCAAAATTGGAGAATAGATCAAAAATATTTTCCATTCCTTATCTCTACAGAGTATTCAAAAAATATTATGATGAATCACAGGCACCATCACATTTCAAACTTAAGGAAATACTTGACATATTCAAGGAAGGGACGAAGGATTCGCTTGGTAAGCTTCACTGGGATTCACTTTTCATTGGAGCGATGCATTTCCAGGATGAATACAATTACGATCTTGAAAGGCTGAAGAGATGCGTTATACATTACGCTACGCCTGATGGTAGGATAATACCCTTCTGCGCTTACAACTCAGGTCCCGTTTACAGAACGGAGGTGGAGAAAAAATTCTCCATGTCCCTTGAGGAATACAGAAAGAGATACGGAAATGTCGTTGGTACAGAGGGGATGTGAATTGATGCAGGTTGACACATCAAAATGCAATTATTGCGGTGCCTGTGTTGGTTCCTGCCCGGTAAATTGTATTTTTCTTGATGAAACAAGGGTAATAATAGATGAAGATTCATGCACAAAATGCGGATTTTGTATCAGGGTATGCCCAATGGGGGCAATTTCTGCGGAGTGGTTCAAATGATTTATGAATACGATGTTCTGGTTATAGGTGCTGGTCCTGGAGGGAGTACTGCGGCAAGATACGCTGCAAGGAAAGGTCTCAAAGTACTTATGGTGGAAAAAAGACCTGACATAGGTTCACCAGTAAGGTGCGGTGAGGGTATATCCAAGGGCTGGTTACCCGAAGTAGAAATAGAACCACAGAGAAACTGGATTTCTAATGAGGTTGAGGGTGCCAGGATATTTCCCCCTGATGAAAAGACATTCATAAAGCTCTCAGCCAACAAAGCAGGTAATGAAGTTGGTTACATAATTGAGAGGGATAAATTTGATAAATATCTTGCAGCCCTTGCGGCCAGAGAAGGTGCCGATATATGGGTAAAGAGTCCTGCCATTTCCCTTATAAAGGAGAACAATGAAGTGGTGGGAGCAAGGATAAGAAAACAGGGTGAGGAAGTGGATGTACGTGCTAAAATAATCATAGGTGCCGATGGCTTTGAAAGCCAGGTTGGAAGATGGGCAAAAATAAATACCATGGTGAAGGACAGGGACATTGTTTCTTGCATAGAGTACAGAATGGTGGGCATAGATATAGATAAGAATTTTACAGACTTTTATCTTGGCAGCTGTGCTCCTGGTGGATATGTCTGGGTATTCCCTAAGGGAAAGGATGAGGCAAATGTAGGCATAGGTGTTGCTCTGAACAAACTGAAAAAGAGGGGGGAGGTGAAAAAATATCTGGATGATTTCATAGAAAAACATCCTGGTCTTAAAAAGGGAAAAACCATTGAAATAATAACAGGTGCTGTTTCTACCTGTGCTATGCCAAGCACGATAGTTACTGATAACATAATGCTCGTTGGTGATGCCGCTAGATTGATAGATCCAATCACTGGAGGCGGTGTTGCCAATGCCTGCATATCTGGAAAAATTGCAGGTGAAGCAGCATACGAGGCAATAAAATCCAATGACACAGGTAAGGAATTTCTCAAGGAACATTATGAAAAGAAGGTGAGGGAAAAACTGGAAAGGAAGCATCTGAGGAACTGGTTTGCAAAGGAGAAACTTTCAATGCTCTCAGACGATACACTGAACAAGTTAGTGGATGCAATTTCATCAGTTGAACTCACATCAATATCGGTGAAGAGCCTTCTGGATGCTGTGCAGAAGAAATATCCCGAGCTTGTAAAGGAATTTGAGGATCTAATCTGAAAAAGGTATTATATTACCTACCCATATTCTTTTTTTAGCCGCGGTAGCCAAGCGGACTACGGCGCCAGCCTTGAGAGCTGGTTCCCGAAAGGGAGCGGGAGTTCAAATCTCCCCCGCGGCGCTTATCAAATATTTTTATTGAAATTTTAAGAAAACATATCGTCAATCTGCAGATTTACAACACGAAGAATACAATTTTCATAGACGGGTTTGTTGGCGGGATAACCTGAATCAATGATTACCAGGTACTGATCTATTACAATGAATACCATAAGCATAGCAGATTTTCCTGTCTTTTTTATTATGTGGTATGGCACTCCTTTGTATGTTCCATTGCTAATGGTAGCATTATATTTCAGCCACATATTTTTGATTTCATTATATGCAATCTGGGGATAATCTGTATCATTGAATTGATATGCTTCTATCATTACCAAATTACCATTAGCCAAATATGCAGCTACGATATAATGCGCTGCACCGCTCAATTTTTTTGGCATAACAATTGAAGAGACATTTTTTACCGTTATGTTATAGGGATTGAATGTGCTGTTCATTTGAGACCATGTTACTATGGCCAGATGAACTCTTGGCTGGTTTAATAGGGATGGACTAAAAGGTCCAAATAATATGACGGAAATAATAATACCCACAATCATAATGGTACCTATGATAACCAGAAAATTCCTACCCTTCTTTTTTGGAATAATCGCTGAAGATTCTCCATTATTCAATTTATTTTTTTCTCCAAATGGCATATTTGTCCCTTATTACACTTTAATCTATACTTTATACTTATTTATAAAAAAATTTTTTCATGGTTAAACTATAGGATTTTCAGTATATATTAATTTTTTTAAATTTATAAATATTTATGTTATTAATTTTACTTTAATCCATTTTTAAAAAATACCCAGACAATTGATAATTATTTCAAAAAAATCATGAGAAATATTGAAATAAAAAAAGATCCTTATAAAAATTGAAATGAAAAATTTCCCTTATGAGCCTAGGAAATACCAGCTTGACATAATCAGGGATGTGGAAGATACCCTGACCAACAGGGGTCATCTCCTCCTGGAGGCACCGACAGGTATTGGAAAAACAATTTCCGTCCTAGGTCCTGCACTTGAGTTTGCGATAGAAAATGGTTTAAAGATCTTCTATCTAACAAGGACAAACTCTCAGCAGGAACAGGTTATTAAGGAATCCAAGGAATTGAGGAAAAAATTTGAATTTTCACTCACGCCTGTTCAGGGTAGGAATAATTATTGTTTCATGCTAAAAAATATTAAAGGTAATTTTACACTCGAAGAACTTGCCCTTGCCTGCAGGAAGAGGAAAGAGGATGTAAAGAATGGGAACTACGACTCCTGCCCATATTATGCAAATTTTTTAAAAAAGGGGAAGGGTTCAATTTATGAGGGATATAAAAACATACTTACTGCACAGCAATTTTCTGACCTATGCAAGGAGAATGAAATATGTGCATACGAGGCCATGAAATCATTATCCAATATTTCCGATGTGCTGGTAATGCCTTATATATATTTCTTTGATCCTTTCATAAGATCCAGGTTAATGGAATGGACCTCCACTTCACTTGATGAAATTATATTAATAGTGGATGAGGCTCATAACCTCCCTGAATTTGCAAGGGAACTGAGGTCAGAAAGATTGTCATTGCAGTCCCTTACTCTTGTTGACAGGGAAATAAGGGATTACGGCGATTTTAATCTTTCAGGCGTAAAATTCTCAGAGTTTGTGGAATATCTTAGGGATACTATCATAATTCTAGGAAGGGATCTACTTTCTGGGCAGGATGACTCATTAATTTCTCCTGCCTTCTTAATGGAAAGGCTTATGGAATCAACGGGTCTTATTGAAAAGGATGTGGAAAATTTTATTCAAGAATCGAGGGAATTCGGCGAAATGGTGATACTGGATAAAATGAAGAATGATGAAGTACCCAGCTCACACATTGGACATCTTGGCGAATTCCTGATGAAATTTTTCTATTCGGATGAACGTGATATTGCTAGAATAATATCAAAAACGGGTAAACTTTCACTTGAAGTAATATCCTTGGATGCTCGCCCTATTACCTCTATTGTGGAAAACGTTTATTCCTCCATACATATGTCAGGTACTCTTAAACCGCTTGAGGAATACGAATCCATGGTGTTCACATCATCAAAACCTTTTAAGAGGATTTACCCTTCCATATTTCCAAAGGAAAATCTGAAAATTTACTATATTGATTCAGTTACAACCAGGTACGAAGCTTTGGAATATGATGATTCGCAGGTGAAAAGAATCGCAGAAATTCTAGATAGAATTTTGAATTTAAATTACAATACGCTCGTTCTTTTTCCCTCATACAGGATAATGAATAAAGTAATGGAAGAGGATCTCACTTACAATGGTAATTTCTTCATTGAAAAGCAGGAAATGAACCAGGGTGAATTCATCAGATCCCTGCATATGTTCAAGAGGAATGGTGGTGTATTCTTTTCCGTGTTTGGTAGCAGAATAAGTGAGGGAATGGATTTCCCGGGTGGTGAAATTCAAGTAGTGGTAATAGTGGGTATTCCATATCCAAAACCGGATACTAAACAGAGATTATTGGAAAAATACTACCTTCAGGAAATGTCAAGGAATGATGTTTATAGATTCCTTGTTCATGGCCCCGCAGGAAGGAAGATTGTGCAGGCCATAGGCAGAATGATAAGATCACCCACGGACAGGGGTGTAGCTGTGATCCTTGACAGCCGTGCCCCCAGGTTCAAGGAGTATATAGATATGGAAAAGAGCAGAGACATTACCAAGGAGATAAGATCCTTCTGGGAAATAGCAAGTTTAAAATAGTTTCTAAAGATATTTCCAAAGGCTATGGTGGTAGTAAGAATAAACAAGAAAGATCTTGAACAACTCTCAGGCCTGGATAATAAATTGAGTAGGGAATTTTTTGATATTGTGGGCATTGAGATAAAAAGGGAGGATGTTGATTCCTGGGACCTTGAACTATATCCCGATAGACCTGATTTATACTCCATTTTTGGATTGTCAAGGGCATTGAAAATTTTCTATCATAAGGATAAAAAGAATTACAGGGTTTTGGATTCCGATGTGGAGCTCTATGCAGATGAAAGTGTTTCAGGTGTAAGGCCCTACATAGGTGCTTCCCTTGTAAAAAATCTAAACTTGGATAGTAAAATCATAGAATACATAATCGATATGCAGGAAAAATTGCATCTTTCCCTGGGAAGGGATAGGAAAAAAATCGCCATAGGACTCCATGATTTTGACAAGGTAAAGGCTCCGTTCACATACAAGGCAGTACAGGGTAATGGTATTTCCTTCGTACCCCTTGGCATGGAAAGTAAACTCACACCCGAAGAAATACTGAAAGTTCATCCGAAGGGTATGGAATATGCACACCTACTTTCAGGATCATCTCTCTATCCTGTAATAGTTGATAGGGAAAATAATGTACTTTCCTTCCCACCAATAATAAATGGAACACTTACGGAAATAAATGAAAAAACAAAGAACATTTTCATAGATGTTACAGGCAATGACCTTTTTACTGTTCTCAATACACTCAACATAATAACTACAAATCTCATCGATCTGGGGGGAATTGCCTATAGAGTGAAGGTGGATTATGGTAAATTTTCCCTTTACCTACCGGATCTTGGTGAAGAAAAATATTACATTTCACAGAAAACTGTTCATGATGTTCTTGGTGAAAAAATACCTGTCAATAAAATTCATGATTCTCTCCTTTCAATGGGCTATAGTGTAAGAAAATCGGGTGATGGTTTCAGTGTTGGGGTACCACCATACAGGATAGACATAATGCATCAGGTTGACATAGTTGAGGATGGGATAAAAGCCTACGGCTATGGAAACATAAGCCTTTCACTTCCACAAAAATTTTCCATGGGAAAGGAGGTGGAGGTTGAAAGAATAAAGACAAGGATCAGGAAGATCATGGTGGGCATGGGCTACATAGAGGTGATGAACCTCACCTTTACATCACCTGAAAGGAATTTTCATAAATTTGGTATTGAAACAAAAATTACACCCAGAATTGAAAACCCTGTTGTTGAGGATCAGACCATTTTCAGAACGTGGATCTTTCCAATGCTGATGGAAACACTTGAAAACAACAGGCATAGATCCCTTCCACAGAAAATATTCGAGGTGGGGAAGGTTTACAGGGATTTTGAAACCGTTCATCTGGGCGCTGTTTCTGAGGAATCGGATTCATCTTTTACAAAGGTAAAAGGTACTGTGGGCAGGATTTTTTCCTCCCTTGGACTTAAATTTTCAGAGGAAGAGAGCAATTTTCCTTTCCTTATAAATGGAAGACAGGCGTGGATTTTATTGGAAGGAAAATATGCAGGCTTTTACGGTGAGGTGCATCCCGGTATAATAGAAAAATTCAATCTAGGTAATCCTGTCACAATGTTGGAAATTTACCTAGATATTCCTTATCCGCAAATTTTTGAGGGAAAACTGAAATTCTGATGGAAAAAGATTTATTTTCAATTAACTTTTCAATATTATGGAAATAGTTGATATTATAAGGGATCTTGTTTTTACACAGGGAATAAGCGGCTATGAGGATGATGTAAGAGAAAAAATTCTTGACTACCTAAAGAAATTTGGAAAGCCCAAGGTGGACAAGCTTGGAAACATATATTTTACAATTGGTGATGGAAAGGAGCACATAGCCTTCATGGCGCATATGGATGAAATAGGACTCGTCGTGGCGCACATAGAGGAAAATGGATTCATAAGACTAAAAAAGCTGGGTGGAGTGGATACAAGAATGCTCTATGGACAGTATTTTGAAGTATTCACCAAGGAGGGAAAAAGGTATCTGGGTGTAATAGGTTTAAAACCACCACATATTTCAACAGAGAGTGAAATGAAGAGTGCACCTGCCCTGGAGGATCTATACCTTGATGTGGGTGCACATTCAAGGGAAGAGGTAAAGGAGATGGGTATTTCAGTCCTTGACCCCGTCAGATGGGTGAAGCAATTCTATGTATTAAATGATAGGTACGTAGTATCCAGGGCACTGGACGATAGGGCAGGTTGTGCAATACTCATCAAAATGATAGAGGATCTGAAGAATAAAAAGCTGAAAAAAAAGGTGACCTTTATATTCACAATACAGGAAGAAACGGGTCTCAGGGGTGCCAAGGCCATGTTAGAGAGAGAAATAGATGAGCTTTATGCTGTGGATAGCGTATCTGCAGGTGATTTACCCAAGGTAGATTATTATCTAAGCCCAGTATCTCTTGACAATGGTCCTGTGATAAGATTCATAGATGCTAGGGGTGCAAACTCACTTTCATTAAAAAGGAAGGTAGAGGATTTGGCAAGCAGGAAGAATATAAAGTATCAGCAGGTTTTCACAGGTGGAAGTACAGATGCTGCAGGAACATTTGATCTTGGCATACCTTCCCTTGCCTTATGCTTCCCCATCAGATACACGCATACAACGGTGGAAATGTCTTCCCTTAAGGATATTAATGATTTGATTAAACTCCTGGAATACATTGTTCAAGAATAATCTTTCACTGCTTTTGAAAGCCTCTTTATTCCTTCCACTATATTTTCATCACTTGAAAATGTGTAATTGAGCCTCATGGAGTTCTTTCCCCTGCCATCAGGATAGAATGCTGATCCTATTACATAGGCCACATTGAATTCAAGAGCTTTTTTGAGAAGCTTTTCAGTATCTATTGTTTCCTTCAATGTTACCCAAAGGAACATACCACCTTCTGGCCTGGTGAACTTGGTTCCTTCTGGCATATACGTTTCCAGAGCTTCAATCATTATGTCCCTCTTTTTCTTGTAAAGAGAGGTAATTTTGGGTATTTGTCTATCTATTATACCTCTCTTAAGGTATTCCGCAGCTAAATACTGTGAAAATGTATTTGTACACAAATCAACACCCTGTTTAAGAAGATTTATCTTTTTAATTATTTCAGTATGAGCATAAATAAATCCAAGCCTAATACCCGGGGAAAGTACCTTTGAAAATGTACCCATGTATATTACCCTACCCTCTTCATCCATACTTTTTATAGGTTTAACAGGTTTTCCATCGAACCTGAGCTCACTGTATGGATCATCTTCAAAAATTATTAGGTCGTACTTCTGTGAAATTTCCAAAAGCTCCTTTCTCCTATCAAGTGACCAGGTAAGACCTGCAGGATTCTGGAATGTTGGTATAACATATATGAATTTTGGTGTTTTACCTTCCGATATTGCCTTCTTTATGCCATTTTCAAGCATTTCCAAGTTCATCCCATCTTCCTCTAAATCAATGGGTATCCATAAAGGTGCCTGAGCATTGAATGCTGTTATTGCACCAACATACGTGGGGGCTTCACTTATCACATAGTCCCCTTTGTTAAGGAATATTTTAGAAACCATGTAAAGACCTGTCTGGCTTCCATTCAGAGAAATAATTTCACCCTTGGTAGATTTAAAACCGTACCTTGAATTAATGCGCTTCGATACTTCATCCCTGAATTCTTCCACACCATCAGTACTGCCGTATTGAAGAGCCTTCGCACCATAATTATCGAGAATGTAATCTATTATTTCCTTAATCTCCTTTGTTGGAAATGAAAGTGGATTGGGCATACCTCCACCGAAAGAAATTACTTCTGGTCTATCAGCGTATTTTAACAGATCCCTAACAGCAGACCCCTTTAAACTCCTTGAACTATCAGAAAATTTCTTCTCTAACTCCATTATTGTCACCAAAACGGTATTGCATCTAGCTTAATTAATCTTTTTTAGACGGCTATTTTAAATATGAAAATCCTGAATGAATTTTTATCAATACTGATTTCTCATCAATCTGAGAACGGAACTTTCTATATTTCCAGATGAAATAAATTCATCAAAACCTTCCACATCATATCGTTCTATTTCGCCTGAATATATTATAGCATCTTCCTTACCAACATACCATTCAAGGTAAATTTTTGATTTACCTATACCGATTTCCATCAATCCCATCTGTGAATATGGGGACCAGTGGTGAACCAGATATTTAATATTCTTTTTTTCCAAAATTTTTCTAATTTCATTTTCAAGCTTAATAGGACCCGAATTTACGTAGGCCTTTATCAGCACATTTCTTTTATCCTTTCCTATATTCTCAAATATACTATTCCATTTCATATTAAACGATAGTTATTACTATGCTCCTATTTAAGAATTTTTATGAAAAAATTGACATTTTTAAAAGAATTTCACTAAAACGTAAAAATTTTCAATCATGCTATGAAAAATGTTTTTAAGCATTTATTCTATAGAATTTTTATGGTATACTTAGCCTGTCCCAAGGATTGTTATGATTCTTGCTCCATTGTTGCTTCATTGGAGAATGGGGTTAAAATAATGGGGAATGCACAACATCCGATAACAGCAGGTTTTCTATGCTATAAATCAAAATTTTTCGTCTCCTCTGAGCTAGGCGAGAAAAGATTGAAGAGAGCACTTCTGAGGGAAGGGAAAAGAGGTGAGGGAAAATTCAGGGAAATTCCACTAGATTATGCCCTCGACATTATTTCTAGAAAATTGAAGGAAGTGGTTGAAAACTGTGGTGGTAAATGTGTATTACCCATTGAGTATGCAGGTAATAGGAGTTTAATTTCCTATTACTTTCCGAGGAGGTTTTTCAACTACATAGGTTCATCAAGGCTAAATCATTCAATGTGCGATGAAGCGGGGGGCAGAGCATTGCAGAGCATATTCGGAACCTCTGTAGGCATGGACCCAGAGTTGTTGAAAAATATGAAGATGATAATATACTGGGGTATGAATCCAGCCTGGACAAATGTTCATGGATGGAGAATATCCAAACTTTCAAAGGCAAAAATATACGTGATAGATCCTCTTAAAACTGAGACAGCAAAGGGTGCCGATGTACATATCAGGATAAAACCTGGATCCGATATTTTCCTTCTTTTTTCCCTCCTTAAGCTTATTGGGGATAGAGGTATCAAAATAAATGAACTTGAAGGGATTGTTGAAAAATTCACGCCTGAATTTGCTGGTGAATTGACAGGCGTTGAACCTGAAAAAATAAGGAATTTTGCAAATGATTTGATTGAGAAAAGACCATTTTCAATACATATGGGCTACGGTTTCCAAAGGAATATCAATGGTGGATTAACAGTAAAAACAATAGCATATATGCTTTATACACTTAAACAGGAAAGGAATTTTATTTATGATGCTAAACATATCATTGATTATGCATACCTAGAAGGTAAGAATAGTAGAGGATACATAATAAACCAGGCAAATCTGGCAAGGGAACTTATGGAAAAGGATATAAGGTTCATCTTTGTATACAACACAAATCCATTGAATTCAATTCCAAACCAGAATTTGCTCAGAAAAGTGCTCATGGAGAAAGATATTTTTATTGTTGTTCATGATCTTTTTCTCACAGATACTGCTCTCTTTGCAGATGTTGTGATCCCCGCAACAAGTTTCTTGGAAACAAAGGACATTGTGGATTCCTATTACCATGATTACCTGAATTTGAATGAGGGTCTAGTGTTACCAAAAGGCGATGCAATTTCAAATCACGATCTTTTCGTTATGCTGGCTAAAAAGATGGGTTTTAAAGAACCATCACTTTTTGAAGATGTGGATAGCATAATAAATCATATTATAGATTACTCTGGAATTGACAGGGAGCAATTTTTCAAAAAAGGATTTGCTAGGATAAGAAGGGTTCCAAATGAAATAAAATTGAATATGGAAGGATTTGTGGAAGAACTGAAAAATTTCAGAATGCCTTACAGGGAAGGTTATTTTAGACTTCTCAGCCCTACGAGCATACAGGGTATAAGCGGTCAGTACAATAATTACTATGAATTTGATGATAAGGCCCACATGAGTACTGATGATGCATACTCATTGGGGATTAAAGAGGGCGAAAAGATAAGGATATACAATGAATATGGTGAAATATGCACATATGTAAAAATAGATCCATCTGTAGGGAAAAATATTGTTGTAATTTACAGGGGAAACTGGCCTTCAATCAATGGGTGGAATGTAAATTTCCTCACCCATGATCAGGTACAGGAGTACGCAATGGGCACAGCCCTTAATTCAACCTTTGTAAAGGTGGAGAAGGTATGAAATATGCGATATACTCTCGCACATTGTGAGGTATTTGAGGGCCTCATCCAGGCTTTCACCCCTGGCAAAGGTTCCATGACCCCTCACCACCGCCACCATATGATCCTTAAGTGTTTCACCTAGCTTTTCAGCAATTTCTAGAGATGCAACGGCCATTTCCGCCTTTATAACAGGTATGTATTCAAGGTAAAATTTTCCCTCTTCATCCGCTGGCTCTATTTTATCGTTCATGATGGACATCACAATGGCATAGGGTGTATGTGCATGTATTATGGCCTTAGCATCCGTTTTTAAGTAAATATTCTTATGGGCATATACCTCCACAGAGGCACCTTCATACCCCTCATCGCTTCTCAGGTCCAGTTTCATGATATCAGATTTTTCAAGAAAACCAAGCATTTTTCCATGTTTTTTAATGTAAAATTAGTTACCATCCCTTGCTCTTATGTTCCCGCTATGCGAAGATTCTACCATGTTGAACTGCATTAGCCTTTTACCCGTTTCTATTATTTCATCTATAATGTCCATATAATCACCTCAATGCCTGAATACCCTTACACCAGTAAATACCATTGCAATGCCATATTTTTCCGCTGTTTTAATAACATCCTCATCCCTTTTAGATCCACCCGGCTGTATTATGGCAGATATACCCGCCTTTGCTGCCTCCTCCACATCATCTGAAAATGGGAAAAAAGC
>CAYSIM010000003.1:26715-30022 GCA_964431165.1 uncultured Thermoplasmatales archaeon
CCCTGCTCATCTGCCCCGCCCCTATACCCACTGTTTTCCTTCCTTTTGCTACTACAATGGCATTGCTTTTAACGTGCTTTACAACCTTCCAGGCAAATAGAAGATCCTCCATCTGCCCCTCATCAGGTCTTTTACTTGTAACTACCTTTAAATCAAATTCCCCATTTCCAATTTTCTGCAAGAGGTATCCCCCTGCAGAACTCCTTATCTTAATATTATCGGGTTTACCCTTGTATTTTACTACCCTTAAATCCTTCTTATGCTTAGAAAAGAATTCAAGGGTTTCTATTGAAAAATCTGGAGCAACTATTACTTCATAGAATACACCTTTCAGCTTGGTTGCAAATTCTATGTTCACAGGCATATTCGTACCTATAATGCCACCGTATGCACTCATTTCATCGGAACTGTATGCCATTTCATATGCCTCAATAATATTGGATGAATATGCAACACCGCATGGATTACTATGCTTTATTATTGCCACCGCAGGCTTATCAAACTCATTCACAAGTTCCCATGCCGCCTCCATGTCCAGTATGTTGTTATACGATATCTCCTTTCCCTGTAAAACATTCCAGGAAAGAGGGAATGTGGAGTAAAATTTCCCTTCCTGATGAGGATTTTCACCATACCTTAACTTCATGGCCTCGCTACCCACTATGGCCATGTATGGAGGTAATTCATTATGATGGAGATTCCATAATCTGTTCATTATAATTGAATCGTATCTTGAGGTTATATAGAATGCCTTAATTGCCATTTCCCTCCTTGTTTCTAATGAAATTTCCTTTTTTTCTTCCAGCTCCTTTATTATTTTATCATAATCTGCTGGATCCACCACCACCGTTACCCTTTCAAAATTCTTTGCCGCAGCCCTTATGAGAGAAACACCGCCAATATCAATATTCTCAATCAATTTTTCCTCTACAGGCTCAGTTTTTTCAAAAGGATATAGATTAACCACAACAACATCTATGCTCTTTATTCCAATGGATTTTATTTCACCCATTTGATCCTTCCTTGCTAGTATGCCCCCAAAAATTGAGGGATGGAGAGTCTTCACCCTTCCGGAAAGAATCTCTGGAAAACCTGTTAAATCCTCAATACTTTTAACCTGTATATTTTTAGATAAAAGAAAATCCCTTGTTCCTCTTGTGGCATAAATTTCAGCACCAAAATCCACCAAATGGCGAGAAAATTCTTCCAAGCCTGTTCTGTCTGATACGGATATTATTACCCTCATAATTCATGCAATGAAAAAATGAATTAAAACATTTCTCAAGACGACGATTTACCAATCCCTTATTTTTACTTGGCAATGGGAAAATCTAATTTTGATCAGGTGTAACAAATTTTTAATACCATCTTTGAATGTTTGTAATTTCCTCTCACCCTCCCTTATTCCGTATACTATTGGTATTTCCTTAAATTTTCCATTCTGATATGCCCTTATCTTTATTTCCTCAGAAAAACCCATGCCATTGGAACATACCTGGAACCTTTTGAGTATTTCCTTTCTGAAAACCCACATACCACTTTGTGAATCCTTCATCTTTATAAAGAAAAGAGCAAGGACCGCAATGTTAAGTATAAAATTACCCAGTCTATGCGCCTCTAGCATTACATCTTTGGGTAGAAGTGATATCCTTTCACAGGAAATGAAATCATTCCCATTAAGTAATTCATCAACAGCCCTGTTTATATCCTCAGGAGGGTAAGTATTATCACCATCCATGGTAACTATTATATCGCCTTTTGCATGCAAAAAACCTGTTTTATATGCTCTCCCATATCCCCTTCTTTCTTCCCTTATCACCATAGCACCCATGGATTCTGCAATCAAGGGCGTATTATCCCTGCTGCTGTCCACAATAATAATTTCAAAATCATAATCAACAGATTTTTTTATCCTTTCAATTACCTTACCTATTGACTTCTCCTCATTCATTGTTGGTATAATTATTGATATCTTATGGTTTTCTGAACTCACACAATCACCTTTGCATATATGTATCCTATCAGACCGAATGTCAATCGGATATATGCATAAAAATTTATCCTTTTTATGTGTAACATATTTTTAATGGAATAATGCTTCCACAAATTACCGTGTTTCTTTACGAGCTGTCCCCTACCGTAGCCATTCCAGAATGCCTGTTTTATGAACGATAACATATTTTCCCTCGTTCTGTGATAAACAACAGCATTTTCATTGTAAATGAATTTCGCTCCAAATTCAAGTGCCCTCATATTGAGATCAATGTCTTCCGCTGTCACAAGATTCTCGTCAAAACCTCCAAGCTTAAAGAATAGTTCCTTCCTGTATGCCAGATTGCAGGAAGGGAATGTAACATCATGCCCCATATAGATCAATTCAACCCTTTCAAGTGAAAATTTTTCATTCCCTATATAGATTGTTTTTCCTGCCACCACATCATTACCCTCTTCTATGGATTTTCTCATTTCTTTTAACCATGTATCTGAAACAATGATATCGCCATCCGTAAAAATTACATAATCGTACGATGAATTTTTCACACCTATATTCCTTCCACCACCCCTGCTGCATTTTTTAATTATTAATTTTATTTTCATTTTTTCCATAAATGATTCAATTATCTTTACAGTGTTATCCTCACTTTCAGAGTCAACTATTATTACCTCAAATGGACCTTCCTGTACTCTGAGGGATTCAAGGAGTTCGCCTATGTGCTCCCCCTCATTCTTCACCGTTATTACTATGCTCAATGGTATCTCCATCTTTTTCCTCCACTATTTTTCCAGGTCCTGGCGGAATGATTGACATTACATCATCAATTGGCCAGTTGAATTTCTGAGAAATTATCTTTGCAAGGTCTTCCTTCTTATTTTCTCCAGGAATTATAACAATATATTTAGATGTCTTGCATTTAACAGCATCCAATGGACCTGCCATTAAAAGATCCGTATTTTCATACCTAATCTTGCCTACCGCAATTTCAAGTTTAAGATTCCTCATATAATTCCTCTTCCCCCTAATTACCCAGGCACCTCTTGGAACGTATTCACCGCTCTCTCCCATCTTGCTCACCTGTGAGTAGGTTACCCAGTATGCATCACCCGCCATATAACCAGAGCTCCATGCCTTGGAATGGCAAAGTCCAAAAATTCCTGCCTCGACAAGCGTTTTTTCAGTTATATTACCATCCCTTACAACAACGCTTGGCGCACCGTGGATATCAGCGTGTACATAATAATCCTTTTCGCCCAGATATTTTTTCACTACCTCCTCGTTTGTTTTAGCATCCCTGCCAGCCAGAACTAT
>CAYSIM010000004.1:0-1329 GCA_964431165.1 uncultured Thermoplasmatales archaeon
ATTATCTGATTTTCCACCGCTTCAGCAAGTTCTGGCTTTACAAGTTTTACCCTGTTAAGCCTTTCCCTTGCTTCGCTTGTAAGATATTTTCTGAGTATCTTGAGTCTTTCTTCCTGTACTTCCTTTTCTTTTTCAATTTCCTGCTCTTCCATAGACTGCTGAGCTAGGAGCTGTGCTAATTTTCTGCGTCTGATCTCCTCCAGCTCCCTATCCTCCTCAGCCATATTTATCCTCCTAATTACTCTTTTTTAAAAGTTCTTCTGCGAGCTTATCCAAATATGATCTACCTTTTGGTGAAACTACTCTACCTTTTTTATTTTTCTCCACATATCCTAGTGATTCAAGCTGTTGTAAACATTTTCTTACTATGGATCTACTGCCCTTTCTTGCATGGTAAGGTTTTGTTCCCCTGTCCACCTTTCCACCATATTCTGCTGCCAGCCTTGATGTGCCAATTGGACCCATTATGTAAATTTTTCTAAACACACTGGCCAGTCTCAAATACCACCAGTCGTCCTGAACAGGTCCTTTCTCCCTATGAACACCTGTCTTGACCCAATTTGCCCATTCAGGTACCTTAACATCCTCTTTTTTAAGCCTCTCAGCTAATTCTTTCAGTAATACGTCCGGATCAACATCATACACAGTTACCATATTCATCTACCTTGAAATTATGAAATTCTCAATACGGAAGTTATATATGAGTGTTTCGCAAATGGACCGGCCGGGATTTGAACCCGGGGCCTTTTGCTTGCGAAGCAAACGATCTACCAGCTGATCTACCGGCCCATTAAAAGAATATTTCCTTCTTCAATTCGTTCAATTTCTGAAAGTAGTTGTAGACCTGTTTTGAATAGTTTATTATTTCGGCAATCCTTTCATCATGATCACTAATATGAATGAGTGGTTCAAGGAATTTATCCATAATTTCTTCCCTTCTTTTTTCAAATACATCTATAAAGTTTATGTTGGCAGTATATTTTGTCATTCCATTATCCCTTATTTTTTCAACAAGACCTTCCTTTATTAGATAGCTGATTGAAGCATAGATCCTGGGTATTGAATAGTTAATTTTTTCTGAAATTTCTGTTATTACAAGTGGTTCCTTAGAGATGGCCAGTAAAGCATAAATAGTACTTTCAGCATCTCCAAGACCCAGATATTGCATCATTTTTTTAATGTAATTCATAACATCTTCTCTTTCCGACATACTCATACTTGAAAAAGAAAAATATTTAGCCCTTAAATAACTTTTCCCTCGGTAGCATCCTTAAATATTATTTAGAAATATTGGTATTAAATGAAAAGGGAGAAATATGCATATATTGA
>CAYSIM010000004.1:1339-20182 GCA_964431165.1 uncultured Thermoplasmatales archaeon
TGGTAATATAGCAATATTTGCTATAAAACTATATATAGGAATAATTATCAATAGCCTCTCACTCATATCCGATGCATACCATACATTGACAGATATAGTCGGATCATTTATCATAGTATTAGGCTTTTATTTTGCCAGTAGACCACCCGATGAACTGCATCCACTTGGTCACGGTAGGATTGAACACCTTACCACAATACTTGGAGCGATTGTTCTCATTATAACAGGTATTTTTATACTTTATGAAGGGATAGTTAGATTGATGGAACCAGAAAAAATTATTTTCAACCTATTTTTCATCGTTGTTATTGCAATTACGGCATTATTTAAAGAGATCATGGCCAGGATAGCATTTTTTTATGGTAAAAAAATTAATGGAGATGCATTAAGGGTGGATGCCTGGCATCACAGAAGCGATGCACTGTTATCATTAGGGGTTATCGCAGTCATATTTTTAAATTCTTATTTTATTTACCTGGACGGTATATTTTCAATTTTTGTTGCCATACTTATAATATATGAAGCTATAGAATTCTTTAGAAAAGGTGTGAGCAAACTTTTGGGGGAAAGGATACCTGAAAAAGATTTAAAATTAATAGATGAAATTTCTTCAAAGATGGGTGTTAGGGTTCATGATGTAATCATGCACGATTATGGTGAGAGTAAAATTATAACGCTTCATATGGATGTAGATTCAGAAATGACAGCGGGTGAAGCACACAATCTTGCCACAGATTTGGAGAATGAAATAAAGAAGAATCTTGGTATGGAATCAATAGTACATGTTGATACATTCGATAGTAAAATTAACGAAAAAGTAGAAAAGTATTTTAAAGAAATTATAAAGGATTTCCAAGACATAAAAGGTTATAGCAATTTCAAAGTGCATCTATCTTCAGAAGGACCACATGCGGATGTAAAAATTTTATTTGATCCTGATATTACGTTGGAAAGAATGGAAAAAATTTCTGACATAATTGAAAAGATGATGAAAAAGAAATATGGTGTAAAATTGATAACACATTTTGAAACAATTCACCAAAATATTAATTTAAGTGAAAAAAATACAGAACATGTAGGTGATAAATCATGAAGGACATAGATGAACTTGCAAAAAAAGCAATTGAATTAAAAAATAAAGGTATACCTGAAAAAGAGATTGCAACGGAACTTCACCTCTCAACACAAACAGTACAGTGGTTGCTATCAAGAGGGTTTGAGAAGAAGGTTTCCGCTCCTAGGGATGTTAGGATAGGATGGAGATCCATAGGTGTTTATCCTTACAGGATATCAAAACTTGCTGAAATTTTCTCTGATATAATTATTGAGGAAATGAACTCAAGGAATTTTTCAGTAAATTCAATAGTTGGAATTGCTCTTAATGGAATACCTATTGCCTCCTTCATAGCGGAAGAACTAAATGCTGAACTAATCATATATAGACCTAGCCCCACGGATAAAGAAGGTACATTCAGTTCAAATTATGCTTCGGTGGCAGGAAAGAATGTTGTTATTGTTGATGATGTGGTAAGTACAGGGGAAACCATGGCAAAAGCAATAAAGGATGTAAAGAAAAATGGAGGAAATCCAGTTCTTGCTGTTTGTATTGTAAATAAACAAACAGGCGATGAAATAGATGGTGTTACGCTGAGATCACTAATAAGAACAAGGATAATAGATTAAATTCTTACTTTCTATCTTTTTTTATAATATCACCAAGTGTTATTGTATCTTCTTTATGTTTATTTTCAGGAGCTGCAATGGCTACTTTTTCAGTGAGTTTTATTCCATAAAATTTTTCCAATTTTTTTATGAGTTCTTTGTCAGGTCTCATTTCACCCCTTTCCAACTTTGATAGGACATTCTTTTTTTCTAAAAGTTTTTTTGCAGCTTCCTCAAGTGATAGATTTCTGGATTCTCTAGCACGTTTCAGCCTCTCACCGTAATCATCCACCAGAACCTCACTTTCATCGAGTAGATCCTCCTTTTTCCTTACCTCTTTCTTATTAGGTTGCACAGTTCTGTGAATTTTCGGAATATTACTTTCATTAATGGGTACACCCAATTTTGCGCATTCATCACAAACGTTCATTACAGCCCCCTCTATCAGAACTTTTCTGAGCCTTGGCACATTTTTACCGCATACCTCACATATCATTTTTTTCCCTCTCTTTTAATATCCACTTTGCCTATAGTTTTATTTGCATGGATATTAATACTCACACGCATAAATGTTTCCATAAAGAGTTTATGATCGTGTTAATACATTTTAAAAGGAATTTTTGTAATATCACTCAATTTTTTTACGGTACAAAGATCTATGGATTTTATAAAATAAATGTATTTTTAAAAAAGTATCATCACTTACCCCTTACCTGTAAAAAAATAAATATATTAGTTTTATATAATTGAGCTTAAGGTGAGTAAATGGGAAAGGATGACGTGGAGCCCGGAATATCTTTCGATCTTGAAAGAGAAGAATTTTTAAAAAATTTAAGAATGTTAGAGAGTGAAAAAAGGTATCTGGAAAATGAGATTAGAAGGCTCCAGTTCGAACTGGATCAAATGAAGAGGGAACTAAATAGGCTTAGGGCACCACCGTTACTTCTAGGTAACATTGAGGATGTACTCTCAGATAAAAAAGTTGTGGTGAGAAGTTCCACAGGCCCTTCATTTGTTGTAAATGTATCAGAAAGTGTGCCGGTGGAAAAACTTAAATCTGGTGTTAGAGTAGCCCTAAATAAAACAACGCTGGCAGTAATAGGTGTTTTACCCGAAAGTTACGATCCATCCGTTGTAGCTTCAGAGATAATAGAGAAACCTGAAGTAACATATGAAGACATAGGTGGTCTCGAGGATCAATTAAGGGAAGTAAGAGAAACAGTGGAATTACCTTTACTTCATCCCGAACTATTTAAAAAGGTAGGTATAGAGCCTCCAAAGGGTGTTCTCCTTATAGGGCCTCCAGGTACCGGGAAAACACTTATTGCAAAGGCAGTAGCACATCATACAAATGCAACATTCATAAGGACAGTCGGATCTGAGCTGGTAAGGAAATACATAGGTGAAGGTGCCAGGTTGGTAAGGGAGCTTTTCGAACTTGCTAGGGAAAAATCACCTTCAATTCTTTTTATAGATGAAATTGATGCAATAGGTGCTAGAAGGATGGATCTTTCAACATCAGGAGATAGGGAGGTACAGCGTACTTTAATGCAACTACTTGCGGAAATTGATGGTTTTGATCCGCTGGGGAATGTGAAAATAATTGCAGCTACAAACAGGCCAGACATACTGGATGAGGCATTAATAAGGCCGGGTAGATTCGACAGAATAATTGAAATACCACTTCCTGATGAAAATGCAAGGGAAAAGATATTCAGAATTCACACAAGGAATATGAATGTAAAGGATGTAAATTATTCTGTGCTTTCAAAAGAAACGAAGGAAATGTCAGGTGCAGATATTAAAGCTATATGCACCGAAGCAGGGATGAATGCAATTAGAGAATTGAGAGATTATGTTACCATGAACGACTTTTATAAGGCAATAGAAAAAGTAAGGAAATCTTTAAAAGGAGAAGAAATAACTCCTGGACCAATGTTTGGATAAGGGGCAATTTCAGCCCCTAAGAATTTTTCTCAGTGACTCATAGGGTTCATCATCGCATTTGCTCAGCTGACCCTCTTTTCATCATTGTTTAACGAAAATGTTTAAAAAATAAATATTTTTTCTTTGGAAAACTTTTGTTTAGGATAGAAATCTGATCCAATCCCTACCTTTTCAAAGGTAGGATACAAAGCAGATATATTCAAATATTATTCGAAAGAAAAATGAAAGATTATGGAAATGGTGAAGAGAATTAAGATACCTTTATCGGAAGAAATCACAAAAAGGAAGAAGGATATTATAAATCTAATTTCTGAGCTTATGATCTATACTGTTAAATTATATTTTGATATTATTATGAAGAATGATATAATTGAGTTATCGGATGCAAATAGATTTCAAAAGGAAATGGGAAAAAATTAAATAAGGAAGCATAAACATAAAGCTGAAAAGAATAACCATGGTCAATGTGAGTTGAAAGACGAGAAGGGTGGAGAGACCTAGCTCAGGGATTGAAGGGATTCCTGAACACACAACCTTTCGCTTTGTGGTAAATCTTAAATGGATGCCCGCTATTTCATTAGCAAGATGTCACTTCTCTTGTTCCTTTTCTTATACGATAAATTTAAGGATCATTAACATATCTCTTATCTTTATGTCCTTTGTTAAATTTTAATTATTATTCATCAAGAATAATTATACCCTAGGTTTAAAGCTTCTATGTTTTCCCTTTCCGTTCCTTTAGGCACTGATTCTTCTACAGCCTTTATCAGTGAATCCAATGAAACAACGCCTGTTTTAGCAATAAGGAATCCAAGCATCACCATATTAACAGAAGTTGTTTTGTTGAACTTTTCCCTTGCAAGCCTTGTTGCAGGTATACCGAACATTTTATCCATTTTTTTTGGCTGTACTAGATCACTTTCATATATAAGTATTCCTGTGGTTTTAAAAGTATCTACTACAGAATTATAGCCATTCTGTGAAAAGGCTACCAATATATCGGGATCTATCACATAGGGGTAGTCAATTTTTTCATCCGAAATTATTACAGATGAACTGGAAAAACCCCCTCTTGTTTCAGCACCGTAACTTTCGGTAAACACTGCCTCCTTCATTTCATATATAGCAGCTGCTTTTCCAAGTATTAAACCTGCAAGTATTACCCCCTGTCCTCCACTTCCGACAAACTTAATTCCAGGCATATGATTATTTCACTCTTATTTTGTTCCTATCTATCTTTATTCCGCTGGGAGTAACAAAAAGATAGTTCTTGCCTATGGCAACAACATCCCCATCCACATCCTTTGCCACATTTTTCAATTCACTTATTATCCTCCTTAATGTTAGCTCATCTTCGGATATTGGAGTATAATCAAGTATGAGTATGTCTCCGTTGTAAACATACTCAGAGAAATCCTTCACTTCCTCATATCTGTAAATCTCACCAATCCTTACCATCGGTCCACCACTACCCAGTTCAATGCCTCCTTCATATTCATTCAGATCAAGATATTTCCTGGGCTCAACATTTGAGGATTGTTTTTCTAATGGTTTGATCGGTCTCCTCCTGAAGAAGGTTGGCATATTTTATATCACCTAATAATAGGTAAGCATATAGGATAATAAAAATTTTACGTATCAGAATATACAATTTCTCTTATGTATCTTAATATAATGTCATTGACAAAATCGATTTTTTCATGTTTTTCCTTTACATAGATTTCAGCGTCATAAAATTCCTTTTTCAAGCTTATTAATTTTATTTCCACCTCATCACTTATTTTTCCTTCTGAACGTATTTTGTACTTTAGTTTTTCAAGAACATACACAGGATCATATTTCAAAGGTATTTCTACGAATAATTTTATCTTTACAACCTCATTTTTCTGGTAATTTATCACCAGCGCATTCAGAAATACGTTGTTTGGTATTATCATTATATAGTTCTCGTCATTTATTATTCTTGTATAAAGAAAACCCACCTCGTCTACCACCCCTATATATTTGGGTGGAATAAACTCATGTTCATATGTAGGTCCAAAACCAGAGTATTGTGAAGTTATAACATTAATTCTCTGACCGACTTCGAATGGTCTTGAAAGTAATATATATAATCCAGCAAAGAAGTTTGATAAAGACGATTGTGCTGCCACGCCAAGAATAATACCAAAAATTCCAGCACCTACAAGACTAGCGGTAAGATTTTCCCCTACACTAAGAAAAATTATAAAGATAATTATTAGGAAAAATATAATTTCAAATGTCGATTTCATATGTTTCGCTATAGACTCTCCTTGTTTTGCAAATGCATGGTATATAATTGAACCAAGAAATTTTGTAACAAGATATGTGACAATTAAAAGAACACCAATAACCAGGCCCTCGTAAAAATAACCAGGTAGTAAATTTTTGGGTATAAAATAAAAGATTGAATAAAGCACTATAATACCTGCAATTATTGAAATCAAGATGCCCGCTATGTTCTTTGTAACCTGTACCATAATGTACTTTAAATTTGTTAGTAGTATATAAAATTTTAAAGGATTTTTATCCTAGATAATATCCCTTGTAACCTTTCATAATCAACAATAACAAGAATTTTATTACCATCAGTAATGTTTTCAATTCTTTTGGCTATGTATTTTTCCCTCTCTTCCTCAATTTCTCTAAAACCTGAAATCCTTGTCATTTCTCTATCCCATAATATGGAAAATTCTTCAGGTGATGAAGCATTGAATTTTTTCCTGTAAATTTTATTTTTTCTTAATGAATACCTAATGAGCATAAGAGTACTAATTTTTTTGGTATAAAGTTCTGAATATTCCCTCTCAGGCATATCTATGGGTATTATTTTTATTTTTTCTCTTAAAGATATTTCTGCTGCTTTCAAATAAGATGGAACTGGAAGTTTTACCTTACCGTAATCCTGAAGCTTAAGCCCATAAATTATTTCATAGTCAGATAAATCCACAATAAAAGGTTCTTTAAGGTAAGAAAAAAGACCATTTAGATCCTCTTCTGGAATACCAACAAGAATAAGATCTGGTGAAAAATTTTTATAAAGCATTTCCACCTCTAGCTCTTCCTTGAGTAAACCCCTTACTGTGCCATAAAATATGTATTTTTTTCCCTTAATTTCTAAATTTAAGTATTTATTCTGCACGTTTTATGCTAAAACTTTTTCTTTTTAAAAATTTTGCTCATAATTTTAAGAATAACATTTATATTATGTAAAACAATTTCCCCAAAAGGAGGTTATCATATGGATATTACTACCGCATATTATGCTATAGCAGCTGCCATATCAATGGCAGGGGGTCTTATAGGCACAGGATTAGCTCAGCAAGGAATAGGTGCTGCAGGAATGGGTGTAGTGGCAGAGAAACCGGAAAAAATGGGTCAGGTACTATTCTTCCTGGTGATTCCTGAGACCCTGTTCATATTTGGTTTTGTCTTTGGATTGATAATACTCATGCATATACTTGGTTGAAACAATGGCAATCGAAGACATATTGAAGGAAATTGAAGCAACTGGGCTGGAATCGGAATAGTGGATTTCGGAGAGGAAAATGCAAGGAAAATCATAGAAGAAGGTAAAAATTCATACAAAAAATATCTAGAGGCAGAAGGGAGAAAAAGGATTTCAACTGTTAACATGGAAATGAAAATGAACTACAACAAGGAACTTGACGGTCTATTGGATTCCTATGTTAAAAAGGTAATAGAATTGATAGCTAAAATGAGGAATACGGAAATTTATAGGAATTACATTAGAAAATCCGTGGAAAAGGGAAAGAATGAACTCGGTGGTGACGTAAAAATAATAATTTCTTCTAGGGATAAGGATCTAATCCCGAATGAAAAAAATGTAGAATATTCAAGTCAACTTGACAATTTAGGCGGTGTAATACTGGAGTCAAAGGATGGAAAGAAAAGGGCAGATTATTCCATTGCTACACTTGTTGAAGAAAACATATTGGAAATAAAACGCCAAATCTATGAAATAATAAAGGGTGAAATATAATTTGCAGGGGTTAATTTCATATGCCTATGCATATGCGAGGGCAAAAGCACTGGAGAGCTATTTAATCGGAAATGAGACTTACGAAAATATGCTTTCTTCGCAGGATATTTCGCAGATTATCAACATTCTAATGGAAACACATTACAGAGATCACATTTCATTCTTTTCTACAAAATATTTAGGTACCGATTTGATCGAAGTTTCTATAAATTCATTCCTTATAAGGGTATCTAGGGTAGCTATGAGCATAACACCCAGAATAGGTCTTGATGCCCTTAGGGCATACATTTCTAAATGGGATATTAATAATATAAAGATCATAATATCATCCAAAGCCCTCGGTAGACCTATAAATGAAACGGAAACATTTCTAATAAGTGAAAGGGATCTTCCTGCAGGTCTCTTTGCGGGTATGCTTACACCTGAAGATTATAGATTGATGGTGGAGGAAAATGACATTGAATCCATTGTAAAGTATTTATTAAAATACCCTTACGGAAAGATTTTAATGGAGGGTATTGATCACTACAGGAAAAGTGGGGACATTGGTGAAATGCTCCTTCTTTTAGATCTATTCTATTTTAAAAATCTGAAGGAAAAGGTGAAAATATTTATTGGGAATGAAATGCCTGTGATTCATCTTATATCCAGCCAGATAGATTCAAAGAATATAATGACACTTATAAGGGGTATAGAACTGGGAATTTCTCCTATTGATTTGAAAAATTATATTATTGATGGTGGTTATATATCAAGAAACAAATGGGATGAAATTCTTCAGTCATCAAGTGTGGATGAAGTGGTGGAAAAGGTAAAGGATATCTACGATTTAACAAAGGCCCTTGAAAACTATCATTCTTATCACGATATTAAAGATTTTGAAATAATGCTTGAAAAATATATAATAGAGAAGAATATTTCATCCTTCAGAATTGCTTCACCAGGGCTTTCATCCATAATAGGAATGTTATTGATGTTTGAAACTGAAAGGGACAATATAAGAAAAATTTCCTATGGAAAATATTATGGAGTTTCCCAGGAAAGGATTAGAGCTATGCTCATAAAGGTGGTATAAATGGATAATGTTTTTAAAATAGCAGTTATAGGTGAAAGGGCTCTTGTCCTCGGGTATAGGCTGATTGGATGCACAGAATGTTACGAGGAAACTGGAGATGAGGGTGCAAAAAGACTTATGTCCCTCCTGAGAAGGGATGATATTGGTATAGTAATAGCCTCTGATATAATTAGAGAAAATATGAATGTGCAAGAAATAGAGAAAGTGGAATCTACCATCAGACCCCTGGTGGTATTTGTTCCTTCATCAGTAAGTGTTAAAAAAACTGGAGAAGAGGTGTTGAGGGAATACGTTAAACGTGTTCTTGGTATAGATATAGGAGTGTGAAATATAATGGGTGTAATTTACAGGGTATCAGGTCCGGTAGTAATGGCAAGGGACGTGGAAAATGCAAAAATGTACGATGTGGTACTTGTAGGTGAGGAAGGTCTGGTAGGTGAAATAATTAGAATAACGGGCAATACTTCGGTTATACAGGTGTATGAAGATACGAGCGGCCTTAGACCAGGAGAATCTGTAAAAAATACTGGATCTCCTCTTTCAGTCGAATTGGGCCCTGGCTTGTTGGGAAACATATACGATGGTATTCAGAGACCCTTACCTGTTCTGAAGGATAAAAGTGGTGATTTCATTAAGAGGGGTATAAGGGCAATGCCTCTTGATGAGAAAAAACAGTGGGAATTCATCCCAACCGCGAAAAAAGGTGAAGAAGTTTCTGGAGGCAGTTTCCTAGGCTACGTTCAAGAATCAAAAACAATAAAAACGAAAATAATGGTTCCCCCCGGAATAAAGGGGAAACTCTATGATATAAAGGAGGGGAAATTTACAATCAGGGACAAGGTTTTCTCCATTGAAACAAATGGAAAAATTAAGGATTTTGGACTTACCCAGGAATCATCTGTAAGGTTCCCGAGACCTTTCAAGGAAAAGCTTCCTCCCCACTTACCCCTTATTACAGGTCAAAGGGTAATTGACACATTTTTCACTGTGGCAAAGGGAGGTACCGCTTGCGTTATAGGCCCATTTGGTAGCGGCAAAACGGTCATTCAGCATCAGCTGGCCAAATGGTCTGATACGGATATAGTAGTTTATGTAGGTTGCGGTGAAAGAGGTAATGAAATGACTGAAGTTTTAGTAACATTTCCTGAACTCATAGACCCTAGAACCGGTGGTCCATTGATGGACAGGACAGTTTTGATTGCAAATACGAGCAATATGCCTGTTGCAGCCAGGGAGGCTAGTGTATATACTGCAATCACAATTGCAGAATATTATAGGGATATGGGTTATGATGTTTCTTTAATGGCTGATAGCACCAGTAGGTGGGCAGAGGCAATGAGGGAGATTTCAGGAAGGTTGGAAGAAATGCCAGGTGAAGAGGGATATCCTGCATATTTGAGCAGGAGGCTTGCAGAATTCTATGAAAGGGCAGGAAGGGTAATAAATATAAACGGAACTCAGGGTTCGGTCACCGTAGTGGGAGCAGTTTCACCTCCCGGCGGTGATACAAGTGAGCCTGTTTCACAGGGAACCCTTAGACTCACAAAGGTATTCTGGGCACTGGACGCTTCTCTTGCAAACAGGAGACATTTTCCATCGGTAAACTGGCTTACAAGTTATTCTCAGTATCATTCTACTGTGGGTGATTGGTTTACAAAAAATGTAAGCCAGGACTGGAATATGATAAGGGATAGGGCCATGTCGCTTTTACAGCAGGAGGAAGAACTGCAGGAAATAGTACAGTTAGTGGGTCCGGATGCCCTGCCCGACAGGGAAAGAATAATACTTGATACGGCGAAAATGATAAGGGAAGATTATCTGCAGCAGAGTGCATTCGATGAAGTAGATACTTACTGCTCACTTAAAAAACAGAATTTACCATGATGAAGCTATGAAAGCAGTTGCTGAAGGAATTACTCTTAAGCAAATATTTTCCATGAAGGTAAGGGATGAAATAACAAGGATGAAGGAAATAAGGGAAAGTGAAATCGAAAGAATTAACGGAATTATGGAATCAATAAAAAATGAATTTCAATCGATGCGGGTGGTGAAATGAAATGCTTGAATATAGAACAGTTTCTCAGATAGCAGGACCACTTTTATTTGTTGAAAATGTGGAAAATGCAGGTTATAATGAAATAGTTGAAATTACACTTCCCAACGGTGAAAAAAAGAGCGGTCAGGTACTTGACACCAGAAAAGGACTTGCAATAGTACAGGTTTTTGGACCTACTACAGGTCTAGATGTTCCAAATACTAGTGTTAAATTTTTAGGAGACATAGTTAGATTACCTGTTAGCGATGAAATGCTCGGAAGGGTATTTGATGGTTTAGGAAATCCAAGGGATGGGGGAGGTCCCCTTTTGTCCAGGGAAAAGGTGGAAATAGTGGGCTATGCAATTAATCCATATGCAAGGGATGAACCTTCTGAATTTATACAGACGGGCATTTCAGCCATTGATGGCATGAATACGTTGGTAAGGGGACAAAAATTACCCATTTTCTCCGGGTCTGGACTTCCACATAACGACATAGCCGCACAGATTGCAAGGCAATCAAAAGTGTTGGGTGAAGGCGAAAATTTTGCTGTTATTTTTGCCGCAATGGGAATCACCAGTGAAGAAGCTAATTTCTTCATAGAAAATTTCAAGAGTACAGGTGCGTTTGAAAGGGCAGTAATGTTTCTCAACATTGCATCGGATCCAAGTATGGAGAGAATAATTACTCCCAGGATGGCCCTCACAGCGGCAGAATATCTTGCATTTGAAAAAGATCTGCATGTGCTTGTAATTCTCACAGATATGACAAATTATTGCGAAGCACTAAGGGAAATATCAGCAGCCAGGGAAGAGGTGCCTGGAAGAAGAGGATACCCAGGCTATATGTACACGGATCTTGCAACTATATATGAAAGGGCGGGTAGAATAAAGGGCAAAAAGGGGTCGGTTACACAGTTCCCCATACTCACAATGCCTGGCGATGATATTACTCATCCAATACCTGATCTAACGGGATATATTACGGAGGGACAGATAGTGTTATCAAGGGAGCTTTTCCATAGAGGTGTTTATCCTCCAATAGATGTTCTCCTGAGCCTTTCGAGATTAATGAATCAGGGTATTGGTAAAGGCAAAACAAGGGAAGATCACAGGGGCGTTGCTGATCAACTATATTCTTCATATGCTAGGGGGAGGGATCTTAGGAGCCTCAGTGCCATTGTAGGCGAAGGTGCACTCACACCAGAGGACAGGAAATTTTTGCATTTTGCTGAGATCTTTGAAAAGAGTTTCATTGGACAGGGTAAGGAAGAGGACAGGACCATAGAGAATACACTGGATCTAGGTTGGCAGTTATTAGCTGAAATTCCTGAAAGTGAACTTAAGAGGGTAAAGAGGGAGTACATCGAGAAATATGGAAGGAGGTACAGGAAGGAAAATGCCACTCAGTAATGTAAAACCCACCAGGATGGAATTGCTCAGGCTTAAAAAAAGGATTGTACTGGCAAAGAGAGGTCTAGAACTTCTAAAATTTAAAAGGGCGGCACTGGTAATGGAGTTTTTCAAATTACTCCAGAGATCAAGAAATTTGAGAACAAATCTAGATGAAATTGCAAGAAAGGCTTATGAAACATTCAAGATTGCGGAAATTTATCATGGTAGGACGGGGATTGAGAATGCAGCATTGATGGTAAAGAGAATGCAGGGTATATCCATGAGAACAAGGAATGTAATGGGTATTAGGATTCCTGAACTTGGAAAAAAATCATTGGAAGGTATTATAGATCCAAAGTATAGATTAATAATATTTTCAGCTAAAATAGATCAGACAGTTAATGATTTTGAAAAATTCCATGAAACAATACTTGAAATAGCAGAAGTAGAAAATTCAATGAGAAGACTCCTTGCCGAAATTGAAAAAACAAATAGGAGATCAAACGCAATAGAAAATGTTCTTATACCAGAGCTGGAAAGGCAGGCAAATTATCTTAAGATGAAATTTGATGAAATGGAGAGGGATACATTTGTTACACTTAAAAAAATAAAAAAGAACCTGGAGAAGAAGGAAAATGTGGAAGATGTGGCTTATTAAGAATATTTCGTATATAAATTTAATTATATTTATTATTTTCCTAATGGTAATAATAATGATGGTGATATAAATGGAAAACATAAATGAAAGTCTTAAAAAAATAAAGGATCTGGAAGAAAATGTTTCAAAGATGGTGGAAGAGGAGAATAAGAAATCAATTGAAATACTGGAAAAAGCAAATAAACAGGCAGAAGAAATAATAGAAAAAGCTAAAAAAGATTTAGAAAATATTAAAAAAGAAATGACTAAAGAGTTTAATTTAGATATAGAGAAAAAAATATTAGAGATTAGGGAGGAGTGGAATAAAAAACTTGAAAAATTAAAAAACTATACCATAGAAGAAAAAAATTTAATAAAAATAGCTGAGAAATTATTGGAAGGATGAAAATGGTGCTGAAACCTGTTAAGATGGAAAAAATCTATCTAGTTTCAACAACAGATTTCAGAGATAGGATAATCGATTATCTTCATGAAAGAGGAATAATGCAGATAGAAAATGTTGATAAAGAAATTTCAAAATTACTCGGCTCTACTTCGCAGGAAGAAAATAAATTAGTTTCTGAAGAATATGTTAGGTTTAAAGGCCTTGAAAAATATCTTTTGCAGAGGGAAATAAAGGAGAAATATAGATTTAAGGATTTACATGAATTAATTTCCAAAATAGGGGAAATCAAAATTGATGCGGAAGTGAATCAAATTAGAAACAATATTGAAGAGATAAGGGCCAGGAAAAAATCTTTGGAAAATGATCTTGAGAGTTTAAATGTTCTTAAAAGTCTTGGTATAGAGGCAAAATATCTGGATGCAAAGAATATTTTTTGTATTTTTGGAAAAATGGAAATGGAAGATAAAAATGGATTTTTAAAAGAAATTTCAAAATATGATTTAATTTACAAAATATCTGGAGACCACTATTTAAACTTTTTTGTCTCTGGTCCAAAAAATTTTGAAGAAAAGGCCATTGAAATATTTAATAAGTTCCACGCTTCCATACTCCAGCTGAGCAGGTATGATGGGACAACGGATGAACTTATAAATAAAATAAAAAATGACATTAAGTCCTTAGAAGAAAAAGAAAATGAACTAAGGAAGAGGTTAGAAAAAATATCGGATGAATATTATGGTATTGTCTGTGCAATATCGGAAGAGCTAGAAATAATAATGAAGAAAAATGAGGTAAAGAGTAAATTTGCCTCAAGTAAGAATATATTTGCCATATCAGGCTGGATACCTGAAAGGGAACTGGGAAAAATAAATGAAGAATTGAAAAAGCTTACTGATGATAAAATTTTCATAGAAAAAGTCAAGACAGATGAAGAACCACCAACACTCCTGGACAATCCAAAAAGGATAAAATTTTTTGAGTTTTTTGTAAAATTTTATTCTCTTCCAAATTCACTTGAGTTCGATCCCACCGTAATATTTTCCATAGTTTTCCCAATTTTCTTTGGATTTATGCTTGGAGATGTGGGTTATGCAATCATAATTCTGATTTTTTCTATATGGTTACTTAAAAGGGTAACTAAACCTCCTAAAAGGAGCCTATTACCCAAAGTAATCAGGAACTTTGGTAGAACTATGATGTCAAATTATAGCTGGGCAATGCTTGCAAGGGCAATGATTGCGGGATCATTATGGGGAATATTTTTTGGTGCAATTTTCAATGAATATTTTGGCATTGCACTCCCATATCCACCTCTACTGGATCCTATGAGAGAGGTTTCAAAACTCCTACTAATTACAGCCTGGATAGGGGTTATATATGTTACATACGGCCTTGTACTTGGTGCCTGGAATCAATATTCTATGTACAAATACTACGGTGAAAAAGGTAAAAAACACCTTAAGGAAATGTACGGTAGAATAGGCTGGATATTTATAACCTGGGGCTTTACACTCTTTGGCCTCTGGCTACTTAAATGGTCTCCGGTTTACTCTCTAGGAAATTTGCTGGGTATTTATACAGGTGTTCCACTTCTTGGTATAGGAATAATGCTTATACTATATGGTGAAGGTATTTTTTCAGTTATGGAAATGGCCTCGATAATCAGCCATGTATTATCCTTTACGAGGATAATGGGCGTTCTACTTGCCGCGGTTATACTTGCCTCTGTTCTTGACCAGATTTTCCTCCATGCATACAAATATGGTGTTATAAGCCACGTAGCGGTAGCGTTTCTTGTCTTAATAATAGGTCATGCAGTTAACATACTCATAGCAATATTCGAACCAGGTATCCAGGGCGCAAGGTTGCATTATGTAGAATTCTTCTCCAAATTTTTCCATGGCAATGGTAAACCATTCATTCCATTTTCCTCAAGAAGGAAGTTCACAGAGAAATCATCCTTAGATATTAATTCCAAGTAAAGAATGGATCATTGTACCTATGGTATAAGTACCAAGTGCAGCGGCAACGGTGAGTATAACGGTTCTAAGGAGACTGCCTACAATGGGTGTGTCTGATAGTATTGATATTATTATGCTTGTAATTGATTGTGCTATTATCACAAGTATAAAGGAGAGTATTACAGCTTCCCTGCCTCCAAGGAATAGAAAAGGAATAATAGGAAACATGGCTCCAATTATATAAAAAATACCTGTGTTGAACGCTGAAATTAAAGGATTTGAATATGAAATCTTTTCTTCCTTTATTTTTTCACCGGTAATTTCAGATCTCATTAGTTCTAGTCTTCTCTTAGATTCTCTGTAATCTTTCTCCGCCTTAACGGAGAGATAGGCTCCTATGCCCATTGAAAGGCTACCGGAAATACCAATAACAAGGCCACCAATGGCTACGTAAAGTGGAACAATAAGTACAGGTGCAAGACCTGCAACAGAAGCAAGTACCTCAACAAGGCCATCAGACATTCCATATACAGCGTCCCTAATTTTTTCTGTCCTCTTAGCTACTATTTCCTCACTCTGTTCGAAGAAATCTTCATGAAATATTTCATCCATTATTATTCCTTTTAGTTGAGATTCATACTCTTTGGGAATTTCCTTTTCCTTAAGCAAGGAAATATAGGATCTAATAGCCTTTTTCTCACCCCTTTCAAGTACCTTCAATGTGAGGGAGAGGCCAAAAATAAATCTTAACAAAATGGAAAAATAAACACTCAATATGGGAATCCTTTCCTTTTTTCCCTTTACCATTGAATAGAAAAATTTAGCGTGTTCCCTTTCCATCATTGAGAGCTTTTTAAGGGAACTTTTTAAATTTTCATCTTTTTCTATTCTGGATAACTTGTCATAGAAAATATAATCTTTCATTTCTCCCAGGTAATATTTGTATGTTATTTCCTCAAAATTTTTCATATCCATCCACCATCATTTCTAGATAGGATCTCCTTTCCAATGACTTCAAAGAAAGTTTATCTGCCAATTCCATCAATTCATCTTTTCCCTTTCCATAATCCCCATGCGTTTCCATTTCTATAAAATTACCAAGACCTTCCACAGAATCAAGAGAAATTACCACATTTTTTAAAGAATATTTTTTTCTTATTTTATTTATTTCAATGAATCTTTCGAATCCAAGCTTGATCAGGATTTTATCCATATTATTTCCTACCTCTGTCTCTACCTCTTCCCTTGTTTTCGTTTCCTTATCAATTCTTTTGCCCTTGTATGTGAGAAAGATTTTACCATCAACAAATCTTAATCTTATCGCTTCATCTGTGATAGAAAAATCCCTGCAAGGGTGCTTGAAATAAAGGTCGTGCTGTCTCTCTATGCCCATGAAAACTGCACCCAAGGATATTATTTTTCTCTCAATATCCTCAAATTTTCAACCGAAGATTTAATCTCTATTTCAAGATCCTCATTCATCATATCTCACCCCTTAACTCCTTATCAACAGCAAAAACGCTCCTTTCCAGCTTTCTTCCTGCGAATCTAAGGATGAAATATAAAATTATGGTGATTATAACACCAGCCAACCATGTATAGAGACTATTCAGATCCATACGGAAGAATACATGCAAAATAAGTAAAAGATCGACCAGGAGTAAACTAAAAATAAAAAATGTTAGTATGAATGTCAACAAGAGTAGTATGGCAGTAATCACTATAAAATAGAGAACAGGATCGAGTGAAGAAGGACTCATTCCATAAAAAATGTATATTAGAAACATAAAAAATATACCCGACAAGAATATTCCGAATAAAATATATTTCATAGACCTTATATAAATTAAGGCTTCAAAAATTAATATTGAAATAAATACTGTAAATAGAATTAGAAATTCAGGATTGTTTTCCAGCATCTGAAGAAGATCACTCATTTTTTATCACCCCCAGGAATGAAAATTTTTCTTTTTATTTTTAGAATTAATATAAATGTAATTATCGAAATGATGAAAATTATTATAAATATAAAAGAAATTGTAAAAAAATTGGAATTTTTAATATATGGATAAAAAAGTATTAAATATGCTATGAATATAATATTAACAATAGTAATTGAATAGCCATTTTTAAGTGCTAGGTACAAGAATGGAATGAATATTAATGAAGAGAAAAAACCTATTAGAACAAAAATTTTATCATGAAAATAAAGATTGAGAGAAATAAATATATAAATTTCAAATAATATAAAAATTACCAAAAATACCCTTTTAAATTGTCTTGAAAATAAAACCATAAGAATAGCTATTATGAATAGAACTATGCTTATTGGTATGTTATTAAATATTATATAATTCAAAATATTATATAAAGATTTAGGCAATTGTAATGATGTGAATAATCCTTGCATAGTCAGAATATATTATTTACCCATTTAAAAATTTATTCAAAAAGTTTAAATTAATGTTTACATTAACTTTTTTTATGGTAAACATTAAAATAACCAAAAAACAGGAGGATTATCTTAACACAATCTATGAACTTCAAGATACTTTTGGAATTGCAAAAATTGTGAACATTGTAAAAATATTGAATTATTCACCTGGTGGAATAAATGATGAATTGAAGAGACTTGAAAAAAAGGGATATATAGAAAGGTATAGATACAGTGGATTTAAATTAACGGAAACGGGGATGGAAATTGCCAGGATAACCGTTAGAAAACACAGAATATCCGAGGCTTTTCTTTATTATATATTAAACGTCCCTTGGGAAAAATGCCATATACTCTCAGGGGAGATAGAACATTCTATGGAGGGGGAACTTGAAGAATTTGTTCTAAGAAAAATTGATAACATTTCCAATTGCCCCCATGGAAATAGCTTTGACATAAGTGATGATAAAAATGAATTGAGGTTGCTTGATGCGATGGAAAATAGAGAATATACTGTAAAAAGGATAAGTTATGAAGAATCAAACACCTTACTATTGCTAAAAAATTATGCCATAACACCATCCAAAAAAATTTTTATAATAACAAAAACCAACGATTCTATAGTGGTGAAAACAGAAAAAGGTGTTTTTCCTATTGAAGGATTATATTTGCTTGCAGTGAGATTAAATGAAACTTAAAGACATTATAAAATTTATATCAATCTTCGGACCAGGTTGGATAGTGATGATGGCCGACATTGACGCACCTAGTGTCTTTACTGCACTTGTAACAGGGTCTATTTTTGGCCTTTCACTCTTCTGGCTAATAATTTTATTAACTATACCCCTCTATTTTGTTCAGGAAGCTTCAGCAAGGCTTTCCCTCGTTAGTAATAAGGGCCTTGGAAAGCTAATAAAGGAAAATTACGGGAATTTTTCATCTTTCATATCCATTTCGGTAATGGTGATTATAAATACAATAGGTTTCGTAGGAGAATTTTCGGGCATCGCCGCCGGGGGAATAATTTTTGGAGTTCCTGTCTGGTTTTCAATTTTAATCGCATCTATTTTACATACATTTATAATTTTTAGGGGAAGTTACAAGAAAGTTGAAAGTATTCTCATCTATATATCAACAATACTTTTCACATTCCTTATTAGTGCAGTATTGTCCAGGCCATCGATAAATACAATTGAAACAGCTTTTTCACTTCCTCAGTTTAATAATCTTGAATATATGGTTATTGTTCTTGGTAATATAGGGGCA
>CAYSIM010000004.1:20192-24158 GCA_964431165.1 uncultured Thermoplasmatales archaeon
AGTTATAATGCCCTGGATGATCTTTTACCAGGGAAATGCTATAGTTGATTCTGGAATGTCAGTGGATCATCTTAAAAATGAAAGGAAAGAAACACTAATTGGCTCAATAATAAGCGAAATAATCATGCTTGCAATTATGTTGACATCTGCATCCCTATTCTATGGGAAACTGGATGGGAATATGAACATAATATCACTATCTTCCATATTTTCACCTTATGCAGGATCCGTTTCTCCTTACCTTTTTGCTACAGGAATAATAGCGGCAGGCCTTCTATCGGGAATAGTAATTTCACTTTCTTCAGCCTGGTCAATAGGTGATTATTTTAATATTCCCAACAGTCTGAATATTAAGATCACACATGCTAAAATATTTTATATTTTTTACATTATTGAAATTATTCCGGCAGCCCTTGTTACAGTCTTGGCCCCTGACTTGATAAATTTAATGATAGATGCCATGGTACTCAATACATTTTTGTTGCCTGTGCCATTGTATTTCGTCATTAGATTAACATCGGATGAAAGGATAATGGGAAGATTTAAAAATGAGAGATATAGGATGATAATTTTATATTCTTCTTTTATTCTTATAATAATATCTATTATTTTTACTATTTTTACATATATTTAAATATTTTTTTCTTTTAACTGAAAAAATAAAATAAAGAATTGCAATACATTTAATCATGGAAATCTACGAAACCATACTTCCAGGACTTGGAACAAAGAGCAGTTTTATGAGCAGTACCGGTGAAATATCTGTAATATCAAAACTGGATGGAACAAGTGAAATTTACTTTGTGCATAATGAAAATTTCTTTTTTGTAGCACTTTCAGACGAGGAAGCAAAGACGCTCGCCTTGCTTTTACTTGAATGCAAGTTTGAGAAAAAAGAAGGAAATAGAGAATTGAATTTGGGTAAATCAAAGATCAGATGGGTAAAAATAGAAAAGGATGGTGATTCTGCTGCAATTGAAATGTTCAGGAATGCTATTCTGATTCTCAGGGAAGGAAAAATAGAGAGGAATTTGAATCTGAAACCTAAAAGTGGTGATTATATTCTGGTAGAGGATTGAATCATGGATTACCTTTTCCTCCAGATAGGCATTCTCTTCCTGCTTGCATTAATTGGTGGAATTGTAGCTATCAAGACCAGACAATCTACAATGGTAGGCTATCTCCTCATAGGACTTTTACTAAGCCCTTCAATTTCATTTACCTTTATGGGCTTTCATTATGGGGGTTTCTTTGTTAACAACTCCGTTGTTTCCACATTCTCCCAACTGGGCCTGGTGATGATTCTTTTCTTCATCGGATTAAATGTTAATCCACAAAAATTCAGAAAAAAGAGCGGTGTTTCTATTCTTCTTGCTTTATTTGATCTCTCCGTTCTTTTTATAATTGGCTTAATAGTAGGGCTTGCATTTTCATGGGATCTTTATGATTCAATATTCCTCGGTTTCATCGTTTCCGCGAGCAGTGTTGTTGTATCAGCAAAAACCATGGATGATATGAGGAAATTATCGTCGGATGCCTCAGATGCCCTGATCTCCATGCTTGTAATTGAAGATATAATTACCATTGTCATGGTTACAGTATTCCTGGGTGCAATTATGACGAAAGCATTCTGGCCAGGTCTTCTTAATATTGAATTCATCGGAATTTCAGCATTTCTTGCATTTATTATTTTTCTCTCTTTAATATTTTTACCTACAATAAAGAGAAAATTTTTCTCGAAAAAAAATGAAGAAATATTCGTGTTATTTATTCTTTCAATTACATTTTTGATAAGTGCATTGCTTGATATATTTAACATAAGTCCCGCCATAGGGGCATTCTTTGGTGGTATGCTATTTTCACAGACCGATGTGGCGAAGGATATAGAACCAAGGCTTGTATCATTTAAATATGCATTTGGAGCAATATTCTTTGTTACCTATGGTATAGGTGTAGATTTTTCCGTATTTTTAAACCATGCAGATCTCATCTTAATAATAGTAGCAGCAATAATATTTGGTGAAGTTATTGTTACTTCATCCATAGCATATCTATTGGGTTTTTCACCAAAGGACTCAATTTTTATTGGTGCAGGGCTAATACCCAGGAGTGAAGATTCTTTAATATTTGCGAATATTGCTAATAGTGTTTCCTATGAGTCAAAGAATTTGCTTCCCCTATCGGAAACACTTTTCAGTGTAACTGGGGCAATTGTAATAATTACAAGCATAATTACACCATTATTTTTAAAAATATCATCCAGGTTATCGAGATCATTGGCAAGGATTGTTCCTGGAAATATTGCAATGTCCTCATCCATTATATCTAGAACAATGAGATCCATTTTCTTTTCAAGAAATATCCCCATAGTAAGGAGAAATCCATTTTTAATCATTTTATCTTCTGTAGCTCCTATAATTCTGATGGTTAATTTTTTTACCTTCAACATTCTCTGGATTATTTTTACTTTTATCTTCTTCTTTGTTTATATATATTTTGTACATAGGCACATTCTAAATGTAGTAAAAATAAATTCATTTGCATCAGGAATTGGAAAAAGGGTAACCCATCATATAGATTTCCTTATAATTTCATTTTTCTCATTACTCATAATAGAATCCATTATATACAGGAATGGTCTCTTTTATGTTTTTATTGCGCTCTTGATTTTTATTCTGCTAATTTTCATTGAATTTAACATTTTTCCCAAGAAAACCCTTTAGGATAAATTTTGCTCTAATCCCTACCTTTTCAAAGATAGGGTACAGATCAGAGAACTTTAAATACAACATTCTAGATGATAGCTTGTTAACATGTAAATCGAAAGATGAGAATGGTGGAGGATGGAGTGACCCAGCCCGTAAGAGATTCTTTAATACACAAACTTCTGCTACGTGGGAATATTATCTTCTTATGTGAGCATTTTAAATGGATGCCCACCATTTCAATAGCAGGAGGAGGTTAGGGTAAATTTTTATTTTTCATATATTTTTTGAAAAGAATTTTATAATGAAATAATTTTAACCATCTGTGATTGAAAGCAATATAATCTATAAATTGAAAGAAGCAGGAATAGAAAATCTTACAGAGGATCAATTAAGGGTCTACGATCCTATATACTCCGGAAAGAATGTACTTCTTATCGCCCCTACAGGAAGTGGAAAAACGGAAGCAGCAATCATACCCCTTCTTGCAAGGATAAATGAATACAAACCATCAAAAATTCACGCAATATATATTACACCCTTAAGATCCCTTAATAGGGATCTGTTCGAAAGAATATTGAAATACGCATCTCTTCTGGATGTAAATATAAACATAAGGCATGGTGATTCAACAGTTTATGAAAGAAGAATGATGGTGGAAAATGCCCCCGATCTCTTAATTACTACACCAGAAACATTCCAGATACTTTTTTCAGGAAAAAGATTGAAAGAGCAGATAAAAAATATTAAAACTATTATAATAGATGAAATACATGAACTTGTCCAGGATGAGAGGGGCTGGCAACTCTCGGTGGCAATAGAAAGGCTGAAAAATATATCAGGTAAAATTCAGATTATCGGTCTTTCAGCAACGGTGGGGAATCAGGAAGAAATTTCAAAGTTCATGTCGCCTGAAGATGGAATTGAAATTTTCAGGAGTTCCCTTGTAAAGGAGTTCGATATCAGGGTTGAGGCACCTGAAAAAATATACGAAAATGAAAGTGATTTGATGATGTGCGATCCAGTTTATGGATCTGCAATAATGCATACGCTAAAAACTGTTGAAAGCAGAAATTCTTCCTTAATATTCGTTAATACAAGGTTCACCGCAGAAGATATAGCAATGAGGCTAAAAAGAATAAACAAAGATCTTGAGATAGGTGTACACCACGGATCACTCTCAAAGGAGGTTAGGATACAGAATGAAACTCTGCTTAAGGAGGGTAAATTAAAAGCCCTCATATGTACATCATCACTTGAA
>CAYSIM010000004.1:24197-30017 GCA_964431165.1 uncultured Thermoplasmatales archaeon
TTTACAGGCTAATACAAAGGGTAGGTAGATCAGGACATAAACTGGGACATGTGTCCAGGGGTGCAATAATTTCCGGAGAACCCATAGAACTTGAAGAAGCGATATCCATAGTGGATCTTTTTAAAAATGGATGGATAGAAAGCCTAGGCGTGAGGAAAAAACCTTTTGTGGTTCTTGCAAACCAGATAACATCATGGATATACGCAGAGGGAACTATTGAAATCAATAACGTTTACGAAACGATAAGGAGATCATATCCATTCAGGGAGATTGAATTTGAAGAACTTGAAAATTTTATAAAATTCCTAGAATCAATAAGACTTTTAAGGTACGATGGAAAATATTTGCATCGTGGCTCGAGGTCCCTTGAATATTTTTATGAGAATCTATCTATGATACCGGATGAAAAAAATTACAGGGTGATCGATATTTCAAATAATTCATTCATCGGCGTGCTGGATGAAACATTTGTGTCTACTGAAGTGGCAATAGGCCAAACATTTGTAATGAAGGGTATAACCTGGAGGGTAATAGACATAAACAATGACAAGATCCTTGTGGAATTCGTTGAAGAAATAGGAAATCCCCCTAAATGGATAGGAGAGGATATTCCTGTACCCTTTGAAGTAGCGGAAAACGTGGCAAAAATGAGGAAAAGTAAAGAAATACCTGAATTTGTAAATGATGCTTGTGCTAAAAAGATCAGGGAATGGTGGTCCCTTGATCATGCATTACCGGAGAAAATAAGGATTTCGAGGAAGGGTGTTGATACGATCATAGAAGACTGGTTCGGTACAAAGGTAAATGAAACCATAGGTTTAATGATACTCGGAAAAATGAGAGAAGAAGGAACCGAGGTGAGTATAGGAATAACACCTTATACAATAATAATATCTTCTGAAGATCTACCTGTATTAGAGGATCAAATTAAAAAAATTCTTTTAGAATCTGAAGGTATTGAGACCATTATTGAAAACTATATTCCATATTCAAAGTATTTTCCCAAGATTTTTATATATGTTGCTAAAAAATTCGGTGTAATATCAAAAGATGCGGATCTATCAACAATAAAGATGGAAAAAATCATTGAGAACTACAGGAACACTTACATATTTCAGGAAACGGTTGAAAAGATAAAATGGGATTACCTTGACATTAAAAATACTGAAAAGATAATTGGCAGAATTAAAAATGGTGAAATTAATGTTGAACTCAGTGAATTTGATACCACAATGGAAAGCTATCTCAATTATCTGGAATCAAAGTCGGGTAGAACAAAATTGACTCCAAATGTACTTAATGCTATAAAAGCCAGGTTGTTGAATCAGGAAATGATTTTTGTTTGCCTTGACTGCAAGAGTTCATGGACAAAAAAGGTAGGAGAAATGCAGGATACCAGATGCATTTATTGTGGATCGGTGAGAATCACTGCTCTGAGAAAATATGAAAGGGATAAGATCTCAATAATCAAGAATGGTCCGAAGAACAAGGAGGAAAGGGATTTTTTCAACAGGGCTATGAATATTTCCCAGCTGATAAGAATCTATAAAAAAGAAGCACTTTTGGCACTTGCAGGAAGAGGGGTGGGTTATGAAACTGCAACAAGATTACTTAGAACTCCCCATCTGGACATAATGAATCTTGTAAAAGACATTGCAGAGGCTGAACTTAACTTTTCTAAAACTAAAAAATTCTGGAGATCATAATCTATATTTTTTTCCATCACAAATAATATAATTCTTTCTAATCTCATAATTTTTGCAATTCTTTTTTAAAAATTCTTCCAGCATGATATCCCTCAATTCCTTTATTTTTTCTTTTTTTATATCTTCTAGTATTTTTTCATTTCCCTGTAATACAGGCATTTTTTCTATTGAATTTATATTAAAGTTGATGATAAAAGGGGCAATAATCAAACCTATTACAAGTGCCGAAATGTGAACTAGATGGGCAACATCACTTTCATAGGAGAGAAATATAGCTGCAAATTCAATAATTGCTGAGAATAAAACAGCATATTTCACCTTTACTCTTGGCATGAATATGAAACCTAGAAACATAGGTATTTCATCATCAGGATATAATCTGAGAAGTGCTCCCATTACACCAAAAATGGATCCGGAAGCGCCGAGCAAAATTATGCTCTTATCATAATTCAAAACAGAAAAAATAAGTTCTGAAATTATTCCTGTGATAAGATATATGATAAGGAATCTTCTTGTGCCTATCCTAGTTTCTAGTGGAAAACCTATTAACAAAAGAACAATCATGTTTAAAAAAATGTGCATGAAATTATAATGGGTAAAGATACCTGTTAATAAACCAAAGGAAATAGGATTTGATGTGATGTAAGAAAAATAAAAAATTGAATTCACCACCGAAAGTTCAACTATAAAAAAAGCTATATTTGCTAAAACAATGAAAAAAACACCGCCCCTATTAATTAAAAAGATGAAGGAAATAAATATTAATAATGAGAAAAAGGCAATTGTTTCTATCATGCACCGAATTTCTCCGCCCTGTCACCGTAATTAAGAAGTATGTTCATAACATCAGAGCCTTTTATTCTCAGACTCCCCCTGGACACGGATATTTCATCGAAATCCTTTATGCCATCGCATCTAATACCTTCGGTGACCACCATTACAGGTAGTGGATCCCCTGTGTGATCCTTAACGCTGCATGGTGTCGAATGATCCCCTGTTATCATGATTGTCAATTCATCCAATTTTCCAAGTAAAGGCTCAATTGCCCTGTCCACCCTTTCAATTATTTCTTTCTTGAGTTTACCATTACCATCATGACCTGCCACATCCGGGGCCTTAATATTAACAAGTATGAAGTCATATTTTTTAAAATTTTCAAGTGCATAGTTTATTTTATTTTCCATATTAGTTTTCACAGTTCCTGTAGCACCCGGTACCTTTATTACATCCATACCAGCAAGTTTGCAAATACCGGAAAGAAGTGGAACCCCTACAATACAGGCACCTTTAAGATTATATTTTTTGTTAAAATTTTCCAATTCGGGTACTATTCCTGCACCCCTTACCATGATAATGTTTGCAGGTAATTTTCCCTCCTTTTCCCTTTTTTTATTCACTGGATGATCCTTCAGTATCTGGTAACTTTTCTCAACAAATTTATTTATTATTTCAGCTGTTCTTTTTCCTTCGGGTGAATTCCCCTCCGCTCTCAGCACCTTTTTACCCTCCTCATGAGGATCAACATCCGTTACATCTGGAGAAAGACCTTCTCCTCTAAAAACCACACCCGCCCTGTGTTCTACCCCCTCCTTAACAAATATTTCCACACCGTCAATCACCATATTCAAGGAATTTGCAAGTTCGTCGGTACCGGATTCAATCCTTCCCGCTCTTCTATCTATGACTCGAAGATCATTATTCACAGTGGCAAAATTTCCTCTGAATGCAATGTCCCCTGGTTTTAATTCCATACCTAAACCGAGTGCTTCAAAAGGCCCCCTTCCGGTGTAAACGCTGAAAGGATCATATCCAAGTATTGAGAGATGAGCAGTATCACTACCAGGTCTAATTCCTGGAGAAATTGGATCGAAAAGACCTACCATGCCCTTTGAAACAAGCTTATTTAAATTTCTTTTTTCAGCCGCCTGTAATGGTGTTTTACCGCCCAGTGATTCAAGAGGCCTATCGCCAAGACCATCAAGTATTAAAAGCAATATTTTTTTCATATTAATAAGTATGCAAAAAATATACTTATAATTATTGCTGTGATATTTACACTCTGTTTGTTCAAAATGCCATTTTTTTCTAGTGTTGCACCCAAAAGACTATCCACATTAGAACCTATAAAGCCAAAGAGTGTTATGTAAAGGGCATAATTAATATTTAAGGTAAAGATATAAAAAATCAATGCAATAGATGCAGATCCTAGAAAAGCGTAGAATTCCCCGGGTATAGAAATGGCCCCGTTTTCTCCAGGTATTGCACTTTTGAAATTTATGATTGAATACGATTTACTTGAAAAAATGCCAAGTTCTCCAGAAATAGTATCTGCAGTGGCTGCAGCTACTGCTACAGAATAAAGATAAAGTTTGTCAATCGTTTGAAATGGAATAAAAATTAAAATGAACGGAATTAAGCCCTTTGAAATTACACTTCCCACATTCCTTATTTTTGTCATACCGTAGATATCTGCCTTGTATTTATGGTGATATATAGTAGCAACGTAGGAAATTAGAACAAATGAAATAAGGAGTATCAGGTAAGGAAGACCTGCAATAAAATAGATTATAATACCTATAATTAATGAAAGAAGTGATCCAAAGATATCCAGCACACCTATTTTTATTGATAGAAAAAATAGGATAACAATTGCTGCTAAAACGATAATATCCTGTATCATTAAAAACTTAGCTCTTTAAGATTTGTTTTTTCATTGTAAACCCTTTTCATGGGAAATGTGGAAATTGCTATTGTTATTTCAAGGAGTGGGTCCACTTTACCACCAAATAGATGTCCGCCTATGATCTGATGATCTGGTCCTGCTAAACCTACATGCAGATGCAATCTTGGCTCTTCTAAAGAAATACTTCCATGGAGTGCCACCAGTTCATGATTTTTCTCAACAAACTTTTTTTCATACTCCTTTCCGTTGAAATACCCTATTTCAAAGTCTCTTAACATACCTATTCCAGAAAGCACAGTCCCACCCTTTATTCCGTAGATCTCAATCAATTTTTCTAGGGAGGAGAATAGATCTTCCCCTTTATCCATTTTCACAAATATCAGGTTTCCTTCCTTCCTATGTATCATTTATCTCACCTCATGAATGTATATCTTCTTGGTAACCTGACCGTCTGTCCCGTCCAGTAAGGGCATCTGGTGCATTTTTTGCCTGCTGTCACTTTTTTTCCCTCCAAGGTCAGGTTATATATATCTACCAATTTATTACTACATACAGGACATATTTTTAAATTTTTTGAATTCATATTTGTCTCTCTGTATTCAATATCTATTTTAACGTTTGCTTTGTTGATAGCTATTTTCCTCAAACGGGTTCCATTAAGTCTATATTCAACGCCAGATAGCTTTAATTCTTTTAATACAAGTGAAAGAAATTCCCTCTGAGAATTAATAACTGGATTTTGTTTCATCACCTTTTTTATGATGAAAATTATTAACTTTTCATCCGGTACCTTGTAATTCATTAACATTAAAATATTAACAAAGTATAAATATTCTTTCATAAATTTACCCAATAATGTATCTCCTTAAATTTGCCTACGACGGAACCCTTTTTCAAGGATATACCAAAATAGAAGGGAAGCTTACCGTTGAGGGTGAAATAGAAAAATCCTTCAAGTTGGCGAATATGGATATAAAAATTAGAAGTTCAAGTAGAACGGATAGGGGTGTAAGTGCACTGGGGAATGTAATTGGAATTTATACAAATGAAAATATTTCTAAAATTTTCGGCATACTAAACAATGCAAGGAATATCTATTTTTACGCTTATGCGGTTGTAGGAGATAATTTTAATCCAAGGCATGCTAAAGAAAGATGGTATAGGTACATAATACCCGATGAAAATTTCAATCTTAACCTTATAAAGGAAAAATCAAAATTATTTATCGGGGAGCATGATTTTTCAAAATTTGCAAGGAGGGATAAAAGGAAATCTATTAGAAAAATAAATTCAATCGATATAAAAAGGTTGGACGAATTCATTATCTTTGATATAAGGGGTGAAAATTTTCTTTGGAATATGGTAAGGAGAATTGTTGGATTTTTACTATTTGGTGAGGGAGATCCATTTACTGTTGGAAGCAGATTCAAT
>CAYSIM010000005.1:0-286 GCA_964431165.1 uncultured Thermoplasmatales archaeon
ACAATCGAGTGGCAAATTGGAAAGACTAATTTTTACATTAAAGGATCTAAGGAAACACTTCGATTCAAGAAGTGATAAATTACTATAATAACAAGAGATGCATATGAAGACAGAATAATAATAAGGGCCATGACATATGAAATGAAAAAAGGAGTATAAAAGGGAAATAATTTCAGAACATCCCAACTGAGCAAAAGGAGAGATATTTAAATATTAAAATCAAAAAAAATAAAGAAAAATATCCCATTACTGACCAAAAAGAGAACGGGCCTGCCGGGAGTCGAAC
>CAYSIM010000005.1:296-5350 GCA_964431165.1 uncultured Thermoplasmatales archaeon
AAGAAGAAGGAAATAATAAAAGATTATGCATTAGCCGGGAGTCGAACCCGGGTCGAGGAATCCGAAGTCCCTCAGGATAGTCCACTACCCCACAGGCCCTTTAATATACTCCATAATACTTTCAATTTTTCACTCAATGAATATTGCAATTGATAAATATAAACATGTTTTATTTGAACTCTTCCTAGATTATTTTTTTCAGCTAACTTAAAAAACATAGTAAAAATATTTATTAATTTTGAGTGCTAAGGGGATGCAAATGAAAATCGTAATAATTGCTGAAAAATATAGCGTAGCAGAAAGGATAGCCTATTTCCTCTCTGAAGGAAAATATAAAAGACAGTCCAAGAAAGGAATTACATTTTTTACATTTAAAGAAAATAATGTTGATTATTATGTAGTAGGTTTGAAGGGCCATATAGTTGAACTTGATTATCCTGAAGAGTACAGGAATTGGAGAAAGGAAAACCTGGAAGAGCTTATAAAAACTGAACCAATAATAATTGAAAAATTCAAAAATCTTGTATCCTTCTTGAAGGATATAATGAATGATGCAGATAAAGTAATAGTCGCCACAGACTATGATAGAGAAGGAGAATTGATTGGTAGAGAGGCAATAAGAATAGCAAATTACAAAAGAGAAGTGAAAAGAGCTAAATTCAGTGCTGTAACGAGAGATGAGATTATTGAAGCTTTCAAGAATACCACTGAAATTAATGATAATTTAGCGGATTCTGCAGAATCGAGACAGTATATAGATTTAGTATGGGGGGCAGTTTTAACCAGATTCTTTTCACTTATAACTGGCCAGAAATGGAAAAATTTTCTTTCAGTAGGCAGAGTGCAAAGTCCAACACTTGCATTGATTGTGGATAGGGAGAAAGAGATAAGATCATTTATTCCAGAAAAATACTGGGATCTAGAGGCAAACTTCCTTGAAAAAAGTGTGAGTTTTATAGGATCACATGAAAAAAATCCCTTCAAGGAAAAACCTGAAGAGATCTATAAAAAAATAAAGGATGAAAAAATTGGAAAATTATTGGAAAAGAAATCCTTTGAATATAGCTTAAGAGCACCTCCACCTTTCAACACTACAGAATTTCTAAGGGAGGCAACTAAGCTCGGTATTTCTGTTGCTAGGGCAATGAATATTGCAGAGGACCTCTATTCGCATGGATACATTTCATACCCCAGAACTGATAATACTGTTTATCCCAAAACTCTTTATTTGAAATCTATCCTTGAAAAATTCTTGGATTCGCCTTACTCTAAAGAAGCAAAGGAAATACTTTCGCAGGATTATATAAAACCTTCAAGAGGCAAAATAGAGACAACGGATCATCCTCCTATCTATCCTGTAAAAGCAATAAAAAAGGATGAACTGAAGGGGGATTACCTTAAGGTCTATGATCTCGTTGTTAGAAGATTTTTTGCCACTCTGGCGAAGGAAGCAAAGGTAGTTAATACTGAAGCAAGGATCTCTGTAAAGGACGAAGTATTCATTGCTAAGGGTACAAAAATAGTATATGAAGGATGGATGAAATACTATCCATTTCTAAGGATAAGGGAAAAGGATCTTCCAGACCTGGATTCAAAGGTTACCATAGAAAGTATTTCACTTCTTGAAAAGGAAACAAAGCCTCCTGAAAGATATACACAGGCCTCACTCATTAAAGAAATGGAAAGGCTTAACCTTGGAACAAAAAGTACTAGGCATGAAATAATAGAAAAACTCTACGAAAGGAATTATATTGAAGGACAATCAATAAAACCTACACCCATTGGAATGGCAATAGTAGAAGCTATGGAAATAAACAACGTTGATGCTGTGAAACCTGAAATGACAGCAAAGTTAGAAACTGACATGAATGGTATTGAACAGGGTAAACTTAAAAAAGAAAATGTGATAAATGAATCAAGGGAAATGCTAAAAAAAGTCCTCACTGAACTCTCTTCCAAGGAGAAAAAGATAAGTGATTTCCTCAAGGAAGCACTCAACCAGTACAGGGAAATGGGGACCTGCCCGAAATGTGGTGCACCTCTGCACCTTTATAAGAATAAAAATTACAGATATGTTCAATGTTCCAAGTTTCCTGAATGCGATTTCAGGTACTATCTTCCGAAAACTGGAAAAATAGAGATTACTTCAGAAAAATGTCCTGTGTGCGGGCTACCACTAATAAAAATAATAAGGAAGGGACAGGGAGTGGAATTAAAGTGCATTAACCCAAAATGCGAATACAATAGAAAAAAGGAATTCCTTGGAGAATGCCCCAAGGATGGTGGTGATTTGGTGATAAGGCAATCAAGAAATGGTAAGAGGTTTGTAGGATGTAGCAATTATCCTAAATGCGATGTTGTATATCCTCTTCCCCAAAAAGGGGATATAATACCTACACTTGAAAAATGCCCATACTGCGGAGCTCCTATAATAATAGTAAAAAATGGTAAGAATGAGAAAAAGATATGCCTGAATCCAAAATGTGAATACAATCTTAAGGGGCTGGGTAAATGAAAAATGTTTCTCTTATTCTTTTGTTTTTTACCTATTTGAATGTTGTTCTTCTTTCAATCATACTTTCCATAATTCTATACCCTATAAGTTATGGATCTCTAGGTAGTGAGGCAAATAACCCTGGCATGGCACTATATTATTTCACAATAATAATAATATTTACACTCTTAATGCTTTTTCTGCTGAGAAAAAAAATGGAAATTGTACTTAAAGCAATATATTTTTTTGTGGTAGCATTGGTATTATTCTTCATAGCAGGTGTTCTTTTTTCCTTCCTTCCCATCAATGCTAATATAATTCTAATAATCTCACTACTCATAGCTGTGGTAATACCTATTTATGTATGGAAAAGGCCTTCCTGGATAGCCATAGATATTTTGGGTCTAATAACATCAGCAGGTGCGGCTGCGCTTATAGGTACTAGCCTCGGGATAATACCAATAATTCTCCTCATGATTATTTTGATATTCTACGATGCATTTGCAGTGAAGGTAAGTAAACATATGGTTACCCTGGCTGAAGGAACCATAAAGGCAGGCCTACCTGCACTTTTTATATTTCCAGATGAAGAAAAGGGTTATGTTAAGGAAATTTTTGAAGATGGTAAAAAAACAGCCCTCTTCATGGGTTTTGGTGATGCAGCGATACCATCTATTCTTGTTGTATCTGCCCTCGTAAATTACAATATTATAACTACCTTTATTACATTTTCAGGGCTGATTCTTTCTTTGCTCTTACTTTTCTATTTTACTGGTAAAGGAAAACCTTTACCAGGTCTACCATTCTTGAACACAGGAGCACTGCTTGGATTCTTTATTTCACTTCTTATCCTGGGTTACATATAAATTCATGGAACTCTTTACATTATCCATGGAAAGGGACATATTCATAGATGATATGTATCACAATTACTACAAGATTTATAATTTTGGGGGTAAGGGAAAAAAGGTGTTGATCGTTTCAGGCCTCCATGGTGATGAATATACAAGCATATTAACAAGCAATATGTTGATTTCAAAAATTAAAGGGAATATTTCATACAATCTTTCTGTAATACCAATAGCAAATATGGGAGCTTTCTTGTACAGATCTAGAACTTCCCCGTACGGTGGTGAAGATCTCAACAGAATTTTTCCTGGAAAAAGGAATGGAACACTTTGTGAAAGACTTGCCGAAAGCATATTTTCTATTGCTATGGAAAATGATATTATAATTGATCTTCATTCCTGCGGATTCCTCTGCACACCGCACATAATTGCTCTGTACAGGCAGAGAAAAGATATACTTGATTTAGTAAGAAATATAGGCATAAAATATATTGTGGAATCAAGGGGGACCTCTGGGCAGCTTATGACTGAATTGGTAAAAAGAGGAAAGACTTCCATAATAATAGAAATGCCTTCTGGCTTCGGAGGTTTCATACAAGAAAAATATGCAAGGAAAGTTTTGGATGTTCTTCTCAATTTTCTCTTTTCCAGAAAAAATGCCGTGAAACAGGAATATCTGGGTAAACTTGAAAAAGTGATAAATGAAAATTTTGGCTATTTCCGACCATTGAAAAAAATAATTTCCAAAAGGGACGTTAAAGCAGGTGAAACAATAGGAAGATTGGATTCATCTCCTATAAAATCTAAGAAAGATGGTGTGATAATTTCACTTCACTATCCATCTTACATATTTAAAGGTGAAGTAATTTACGAGATTGCCGGAAATATTTAAATATTGATACTTTTTTAAAAATAATACTGCCGAGGTAGCCTAGCCCGGATGAAGGCGATAGACTCGAGATCTATTGTCCGCAAGGACTCGGGAGTTCAAATCTCCCCCTCGGCGCCTTTCCATATTCTGTAAAATGGATTCAATGGTCCGTTACCATGACCAATGGATAGGCTGTGCTCAATTGCTTTTTGCATGTATCTCCTTGCAAGATAAAAAGATTTTAAGGGATCACCATATATGGACAGATATGATGCTATTGCAGATGATAGTGTACATCCCGCACCATGTGTATTTTTTGTATTTATCTTAGGATACTCATATCTTCTTATTGCTTTCCCATCATAAAGTACATCCACCGCCTTCTCCCCTTCAAGATGGCCTCCTTTTACTACTACATAATCTGCACCAGTATCATGCAATTTTTGTGCCGCAATTTCCATATCCTCTAAGGTTTTTATTTTCATTCCTACCAATCTTGATGCCTCATCAATGTTGGGCGTTATGAAAAATGCTCTTGGTAAAAGTTCTTTTTTCAAAGTGTTCACTGCACTTTCTTTAAGAAGAAGTGCCCCTGACTTTGAAATCATAACAGGATCAACTACAAGCTTCAGTCCATATTCATCTATTTTTCTTGCTACTGTATTCACTATTTCAGAATTACTGAGCATACCGGTTTTACCATAGACAGGACCAAAATCTGCCATCACAGCATCTATCTGTTTTCCTACTATTTCTGCAGGTATATCATGTATGGCAATTACCTGGTATGTATTCTGTGCTGTTATTGAGGTAATTGCTGTAAGACAATAAACACCCAGCG
>CAYSIM010000005.1:5362-10108 GCA_964431165.1 uncultured Thermoplasmatales archaeon
ATGTTTTTAAATCTTCCTGTACCCCTGCACCTGAACTTGAATCTGAACCTGCTATGGTAATTACAAATTTCATAGGTTCCACCTCTCAATAAACTTCCTTGCCATTTCCTCCGGATTTTTTGAAGAAAGTATTGCTGAAATAACAGCTACACCATGTATCTTATATTTTTTAATTTCATCAAGATTTTCTAGATTTATTCCACCTATGGCATATATTGGTATATTTACTCTCCTCACTATTTCACCAAGTATTGAAAGTCCTATTGTTTCACTATCCTTTTTTGTGCCTGTTGGAAAAATAGCACCAACACCTAGATAATCCGCACCTCCCATTTCTGCCTCCAAGGCCTCTTCAACATTTCTTGCAGATACACCAATTATTCCATGAAAATGCTTTTTAACTATTTCCAGGGGCATATCATCCTGACCTATATGGATGCCATCAGCTTTCACTGCCATCGCCACATCCATCCTGTCATTGACAATAAATATGGCATCGTGAACCCGGCACATTTCCTTTATTCTGGATGCTTCCTCTACCATTTTCCTTGTGCTCTCCTCCTTCTCCCTGTACTGTATTATTTTCACACCTGCATTCAGGAGCATACTTGCAGCCTCTATGTGCGAGAATCCAAAATCCTTGGATGTGATTCCATAAATACCCCTAGGTAGTTTCATAGAAGATTCACCTTCGCCAAAAGATAATTTTGTTTGTTAAATGAATAAATCTCGTCCATAAGCCTTGTTTTAAAAGTTCCGGGACCGGCAGTATTTTTTACGGCAAGCTCGGCTGCAATTTCATAGGTAACAAGACCTTCAATGCTGGCCAAGAAAGGATCATTTTGCACCGCCATGAATGAAGATACAACAGATCCGAGCATACATCCAGAGCCAGTAATTTTTCCTAGCATTGGCGTTCCATTCTCCACCTTTGCTCTTCTCTTTCCATCACTTATGTAGTCGGTTTTTCCTGTTATTATGACAGTTGTACCGTATTCTATTGCTACTCTTTCTGCTATTTCTATACTTCCTGTCATAGCAGATTCCACTCCCTTTGTCCCTCCAGATATTCCTGAAAGTGATCCTATTTCACCACCATTTCCTTTTAAAATCCTTACAGGAAATGACCTGAGCAATCTATCGGTAACTTCTGTCCCTAGTCTGGAAGCACCAGAACCAACAGGGTCAAGTAAAACTGGTATTCCATATTTTTGTGCTATCCTTCCTGCCATTAACATAGATCCAATCCATCTCATATCAAGTGTTCCTATATTTATGTAAAGCGCGCTGGCTATGGAAATTAGGTCTTCCAATTCCTCTTCAGCATGCGCCATGATGGGTGAAGCTCCGACTGCTATTGTTATGTTGGCACTATCATTCATCACAACATAATTGGTGATATGATGTATAAGAGGTCTTTTCTCCCTTATTTTTTCCAAATCTGAATAAAACTGTATGGGATCCATCATAATAACCTCCTTACCTTTTCCACCAAAACAGAAGGATTTTCACCAAATATGTAAACCATAGGTTCTATGCCAAATGATCCTGGATCTATTATTAAATCAAAATAATCATCCAATGAAGAAACAAAATTCTCCACATCATTGTACTTTTTCCTGTCCATTACATAGAATTTCAAGCCATTTTCTTTTATTTTTTGTAACATTTCCTCATTATATTTCAAATTAAGTACAGCCCTTATTTCTTTATTTTTAATATTTAAAAGAATCCCTGAAAGATGTTTACTGGCTCCAAATTCTGGCTCAGAAAAATAAACAAGTTTCCCAGATACATATGTAAGCCTGCCCGGAAAAGCCATTACATCCATCTTGGAAAACGGTTTTTCCCTTGCATAAGCAATATTCATCCTTACCTCTGGTAACAAATCAGATATGTTATATTCAGAGAGAATATTAACTGCATTCTTAAGCATCCCTGAAAGTTCATCCATTTCCTGTCTTCTTTTACCAATGTAAAGATACATACACATTTGGCAATTCTTTATATTATGTATCTTGCAAAATTCACCTTTTTCCCTAAAAGAAATGCAAAAATTACAGAAAAATTCAGTGTTTTCTTGTTCACTATAATTTTCTGAAATCCTTCTTGAGAGTTCCTTGGAAATTGTATCAATCTCATTATTGAATAAGTTTGAATTTTTTTCATTTAAATATCTGCTTACCATACCCTGAGAGATGTGAAGAAATTTAGCAATCTCCTTTTCTTTGAATCCTTTAATCCTCAATTCTTTTGCAACCCTTTTCCTCGTTTCTGGAATAAGATAATTGTTTACCTCTATACAGGGGGGATACATATTAATAAGTAATATTTTTTCAATATATAAAAATTCTTATTCATTAGAAATAATTTTGCAATAAATTAAAATATTAATTTGTAATATTATAAATCATGCAGATGTTAAGTGCAAGGAAGGGTATTCCTACCGAAGAAATGAAGATTGTTTCCTCGGAAGAAAATATAGACCTTGAAATTTTGATGAAAAAGGTTTCAAATGGAAGAGTAGTAATATTGAAAAATATTGTTCATAAAATTAAACCTGTGGGGATAGGAGAAGGTCTTAGGGTAAAAATAAATGTGAATATTGGTACAAGCCTGGAACATAATGTACCTGAAGAAGAGATTGAAAAATATAGAGTTATAGAGGGCATAGCCGATACTGTTATGGATCTTAGCACAGGTTTAGGTCTTGAAGAAGTAAGGAAAAAATTGCTGGAAATATCTAAGATTCCTCTTGGAACGGTGCCAATATATGAGACTGCTGTTAAAATGCTCCAAAAAAACAGAGCTATAGTGGAAATGGATGAGGACGATATTTTTGGAATAATTGAAAAACAATTAAAAGAGGGTGTGGATTTTATCACTGTACATGCAGGTGTAACAAGGGATCTTGTCGAGAGAATGAAATTTCAAAGAAGGAATGTGGGAATTGTGAGTAGGGGTGGAACATTCCTTGCAGCTTGGATGCTTTACAACGGTAAAGAAAATCCACTTTACAGGAATTTTGATTACCTTTTGGATATTGCATCCAACTATGATGTCACATTGAGCTTGGGAGATGCACTCAGACCTGGAGGAATTCCAGATTCATTGGATCAATACCAAGTAGGGGAACTTGTAAATGTTTCACACCTGGTAAAGAGGGCAAGGGAAAGAGGGGTTCAGACAATGGTGGAGGGTCCCGGGCATGTTCCCCTAGACCAAATAGAGATGAATGTTAGACTTGAAAAAATACTCACCGATGGAGCTCCTTTTTATGTATTGGGACCACTTGTAACAGATATTGCTTCGGGTTACGATCATATAAATGCAGCAATAGGAGGGGCCATTGCAGCATTTTATGGTGCTGATTTCCTCTGTTATGTTACACCTGCTGAACATCTGGCACTTCCGAATGTAAGTGAAGTACGCCAGGGAGCTATTGCGATGAAGATCGCTGCCCATTCTGTCAATTTACTGAGAAACAAAGGAGATTACAGTAGGGATATGGAAATGAGCTTAGCTAGAGGTATGCTGGACTGGGCTAAACAACTAAAACTCTCAATAGATCCTGAAAATGCAATTAAAATTAGAAAGGAGAGATTTCCAAAGGAAAAGGATGTTTGTACTATGTGCGGTGAATTGTGTGCAATAAAAATACTGAATAAATATCTAAAAGGAAATTAAACTCCTGTATTCTTCCTCTCCACCTTTCTGTATTCATCTCTCCTTACAACATTGGATGGCTCCTTACCATTTATGAAATTTTTAATATTCGTAAATGCCTGTCTGAAAGCTATTTCCATTATCTCGCCCGATTTACCTCCGGCCACATGAGGAGAGAGTATCGTATTTCTAAAATTGGTATTTTTCACATCGGGCTCATCCCACCATACATCGGAAAGGTACATAATATCATCCCTTTCTTTAAGTATCTGGAAAAGATCTTCTTTTTTTACTATTTCCGCCCTGGCTACATTTACAATTATGGCATTCTTTTTCGCTTTTGAAATGATTCTTCTATCAAACATCCCCTCCGTATATTTGGTGAGTGGTATTGAAATCACCACTATATCGGATGTCTCAACAACATTTTCAAGCTTTTCCAGTGAATAAAATTCGTCCACATTTTCATCAGGATTATTTCTTCCTATGGCAATTATCTTCATTTCAAACGCTTTAGCAATCCTGGCTACCCTCTTACCTATACCTCCATATCCTATTATTCCAATAGTTTTACCGAAAAGTAATCGTGTAGGGGAAGAATTGAATATACCATTTTTCATTTCTGCATCCTTATTTATTATATCTTTCATCGCAGCGAGAATAAGTGCGAATGTATGTTCTGCTACAGATATTGCATATGCCCCAGCATTGCTGCAAACCAGGGTTTCCTTGGGTATTGTTGATAGATCTATATGATCAACACCGGCAGTTATTGTCTGCACCATCTTCAACCCCTTCTCTCTTGGGAAATTATCATCATTGACGAGAAAAATTTCAGCTTTTCCTTGATCGGGAAACCATATTATATCATTTCCAAGAATACTTTCACCTATTTTCCTGTATCTTTCATCCACGGGAAATGTTACCCTTACTTTCATAAAAAAAGGGAAAGATTTTTTGTTTAATTATTTTTCTTCTTTTTTCTCTTCCTTCCCGGACACCTTTCCTTCTGCTATTTCATTCAGACCAACAATCCCGTAGGGAGCTATGCCCTGGGAAGGACCTGCCGCCATTAGATTT
>CAYSIM010000005.1:10118-10715 GCA_964431165.1 uncultured Thermoplasmatales archaeon
AGGTATTAGCATTAGGGTACCCTTACCTTGGAGACCTAGTTCGTAGAGTATGTTCATCCATCTCAATTCAAGTCCGAACTTACTTGATTCATAAAGTTTTGCTGCATCTATCATCTTAGAAGCTGCCTCATACTCAGCTATTGCCAATGTTACCCTTGCCCTTCTTTCCCTTTCAGCTGCTGCCTGCCTTGACATGGCTTCCTGTAGCGCAGTTGGTATTAGGATATCCCTTATTTCAACGGATGTTACCTTTATTCCCCATGCCTCTGTTTTCTGATCTATTATGTTCCTTGCTATGGTACCTATTTTCTCCCTTTCCGCAAGTAATTCATCAAGTGTTATACCTCCTATTACCTCCCTAAGAGTTGTCTGGGCCGCCAGTGTTGTTGCAATCTTCCACCTTGAGAACCACTTTTTCAAGATCCACAGGCTGGAAATACATAACTGCGTCAACATTCACAGGAACATTATCTTTGGTAAGTGTTTGTTCAGTTTTGAAAGCAACAGTTTGTAATCTTGTGGACACAACAAAAGGTACTTTTCCTATGATTGGTACAATATAAACAAGACCTGGACCCTTAAAACCCCTGAATCTAC
>CAYSIM010000005.1:10759-12744 GCA_964431165.1 uncultured Thermoplasmatales archaeon
CAAATAAGGGGCTCTTTCCCATTCTCTGTAAACCCTGATTCCTGAAAGGAAGAATATTAGAACTATGAGCACTAGAATAGTAATCCCTATCAGTGTACCTGTATCCATATTTTTCACCTCCATCTTTAATTTTACTTCTCAATATCTCCACAGGTTTTGTTTAGGATTTTTTTTAATCCTACCATCTCCTGCTTTTGCTATTTTTGCATTTTTATTAGAAACAAGATACTATAAATATTTTTTCTCTCCAATATCTCCATTGGAGAAGGAAATTAAATTTTCCTCACAAGTAGTGTAATTCCATCCACCTTTTCCACTATTACCTCACTACCTTTCACAATATTTTTGCCATCCACCGATCTCGCTCTCCATATTATGCCCTCCACCTTTACTTCTCCATTTCCATCTATTTCCGTCATTGCCATGCCGTGCTTACCTGGCATAGATTCTGCTCCAGTCCTAGGTCTACTTTCCACAGCCCATATTATTTTATCAAAGTAATAATAAAAGAAAAAAAGACCTAACGTAATAACACCATAGAGTGAAAATGAGAAGAAATCAAATTTCATTATGTTATATATTATTAACAGGGAGGCAAATATTAGAAAAAGTGCAAGAATTGTGTATTTCGAAAAAATAAGAGTGTAGTGTATTAAATTTCCCATTATTTCACCTCATCCACAATTAATACAAGTCCTTCTATTCCTTTTACCACTATTTCCTTTCCTTTTTCCACCCTATTCTGTGATCTTGCTCTCCACACAATACCCTCCACCCTTACTTCACCTTCTCCATCTATATCTGTAAGGGCAATTCCCTTTTTTCCTATTATAGATTCGGGTCCGGTTACTGGCTTTTTCCTCAAGGTCCTCCTTACCCAATTCAGGTAATACGCACCTATGAATCCAAGACCCCCCATTATACCGAATGCAACATATGAGAGAAAACCGAAGGGTGAAGGTGAGTAGGGTATACCAGAAGCTAGGAGCCATGTACCAAATATTGCTAAGAGAACACCTGTTATCATAAGGAAACCATGACCCACCTTTATTTCAGCAATTATTAGTGCACCGCCTATGATTATAAAAACAAGACCAACTATGCTACCTCCTATGATTTCTGCACCCCAGAGACCTAAAGCAATTAATATTATGCCCACAATTGTGGTGATTACGGTAGCATGATAGAGATCCAAGAGTATTGCAAGCATACCTATTGTCATCAGAAGTCCATCCACAGTTGGATTGCTTATGAAACTTAGAAATTGATCGTAAACACTTGGATTCATATTGATAGGTGTGTAATTCTGCAGATTGAGCATATATATGAGTGAGGAAAAACTATCAATGAGACCATCAATGAGGTTTATGGTTTTTGCCTGCTGGGCAGTATAGGCAACATTGTTTGTTACCATCAAACCTGCTGCAGTAACATTTCTCCCATGTTCCTGTGCCAGTGATTGCATCAGGGCAAGCATTGCATTTTCCACATGCATCTGATATGTCGAATTAACCGAAATACCTTCAACAACTGGTGTGGATGGCCCTATAAATGTTCCATTGGCCATATAAATTTTATCACAAGCCATGGCAATATAACTACCCGCAGAAGCTGCCATACCACCTGGAGGTACATACGTGATTACTGTTATCCCACTTTTTTCAGCCTCTATCGTCATATTGACAATTGAAAGCATTGAGTCGAGAAGACCTCCTGGTGTATTCATATTTATTATTACAACAGGTATTCCATTTGATTCAGCATAGTTAAAAGATCTCTGGAAAAATGAAACTGCTCCTGGATCTACCTGTGTGTTGAAGTTTATCACCAGGTATGAATGACTGTAAGATGATGAATAAGGTATAATTGCAAAAATCAGAATGAATGAAATGAACAGTAATATTTTCCAATTTTTCATGGTAATTAAGATTACCTATGAATATTTAAAATTAAGCAGCCCCGGGCAGATTCGAACTGCCGTCGCA
>CAYSIM010000005.1:12790-15641 GCA_964431165.1 uncultured Thermoplasmatales archaeon
TAATACAATTGATTATTAAATCTTTTTTCATACATAGTTCAGGAAAAATCTTTTTAAAAAATAATTTACATCAAAGTTTTAATTTTTTTAAAAAAAGTAACCTATACACATTTTATGGCATACCATTCTTTTATTATCATGAGATGATCAAGAAGGCACTTGTTAAATCAAACCGGGAGAGATTAATAAAGAAATGGTATGCAAGAAAATTAAGAATTTAATGCTATCCATATATTATGATTTTAAAATAACAGGAAGAAATCTTTTAATGAAATAATGATCCAATAAAATTATGGATAGGGGATGATAATAAGTGAAGATCAAAGACAGGTTTTGTGACCTCCTCCCATTATTGAAATAGTGGACATCCCTTTAAGATGCTCACGGAGCAAGATAAGATGCCCACAAAGCGGAAATTTCTGTGTTCAGAAGTCTCTTCAATCCCTTCATCCACACTTCAGACTAGGTCACTCCAGCCCCCGCCATTCTCGTCTTTAGACTAACATGACCATACATTATTTCTTTCAATATAATATATAGAATAATTACATTTAAAATTCTCGGCTCTGTATCCTACCTTTGAAAAGGTAGGGATTAGAGCATTCATACATTTTTAATATTTGGATATTAATTGTGGTTTATGCAACATAAACTTGTCATAATTGTAAGGGAGGACCTTGATATATCGTGCGGAAAACTGGCAGCGCAGGTAGCACACGCGGCTTCCACCTGTGCTATTTATTCCTACAGGAACAGGAGAGAAATATTTGATGCCTGGTGGAATGAGGGACAGAAAAAGGTGGTACTCAGGGTAAAGAATCTAGAAGAAATGCTTGATTTAAAATCAAAAGCCGATACCATGGGAATTTATACAGCGTTAATACAGGATGCAGGTTTAACTGAGGTGCCTCCAGGAACTATTACTGTTCTGGGTATTGGACCCGATAGGGAAAACATACTGGATAGAATCACAGGGTCCCTTCCACTTTATTAAATCTTAATAATTTCACATACACCTTTTGATTGCAATAATTTTGCCAGCTGTTCACTCAGATAAAGAACATCCTCCTTCCTCATGACATAATTTCCATCCACATCCGCCACCTCCATGGGTATTATTATTCTAACAGGTACTTTCTTCACCTCTTCCTTTTTTTCCTGTTTTTCTTCCTTAACAGCCGGCATTACATTTTCTTCAGCATTTATGTATGACCTGAAAAGTTTCCTCAAATTATCATAGAGTACCCTTTCATAATTGGTGTATGCATCCATATTGGAATTTGTACCATCTATTGAATCTTCGAGTGCCTGTAATGCAATTTTTTTGCATCTTATGCTTTTAAGCTCCTTAAGACCATTTTCTATTCCCCTTATTTTCTGTGTAAGCTGGGCTATGTATTTCACATCATCTTTCTGTATTGCAGATCTTATTTCCTCTTTCAGCTTTTTCATTTCATTATCTATTTTTTTAAAAAATTCATCTGGTATTTCCTTTAGTTTTAAACGCGTATTTTTCTCGTTTCTTATAAATGAGTTTAATTCCTCCTCTATTCCTGCCATCAATTCCATTATAATTTTACATCCTAATTAATTTTCTTAAAAGGTAAAATCGCAAAATATATATTGTAATTGCCATTTTGTGTTCTCAAAATGAAAACTTCCACTTATGCAATCCTGATAACAATCTTACTTGTGGTGGCGCCAATAGGAGTTTATTATGGATACGGTGTAATAAGCAAGGTGCCTTCTGTGAATTATGTAAAGAATGGTGATACCGTTTCAGTATACTATTATGGTTATATAGTTGAAAATGGCTCCAGGTATGTATTTGACACAAATATTAAAGCATTGGCAAATGATAATTTTACATATCCCAAGGCACCTGTATTCAAATATCCATCTTCCTTTTCACCATTCAATTTCACTGTTGGATCAAACCAGGTGATCAAAGGATTCAGCATAGGTGTAGTGGGTATGTACCCGGGAGAGACAAAAACAATAATAATTCCACCTTCTCTGGGTTATTCATTCAATTCCTCATTGCTAAAAAACATAAGCAGATGGGGAACGGTGCCAAGGGTTCAATACTTAACTATGCAACAGTTCGAAAATAGAACGGGAGAGGTACCTTACCAAGGTACTGTCTGCCATGATAAGCAATATGGTTGGAACGATGAGGTACTTTTTGTCGATTCAACACAGAATAATGTTACCATCGAAAATGATGCATACCAGAATAATTCCTATTATCCCTATGGTAACTCCGTGCAATACTATTACTATATTTATTATTCTGATAGCAAAATAATAAAATACATCATTGAAACATCCCCAGGCATTTTACTACCCAATGGTGCAAGTGTATATTCAGTAGGTAATGATTACATCACTTTAAATTACAATAATTATTTGGCTGGTAAAACACTGTATTTTGTGGTAACACTCGTTTCAATACAAAAATAAATCTTCAATGCTTACAGCTTTACTTCCATCCCATATCTTTCTACCTTCCCTTTCCTGGGCTGGTAACATTAAATTCCTTTTTCCATCAGAAGTGGGAATTATAAAGAATTCTTCCACATGTCCATCTTCGAATTTAAGGATCAACCTTTTTTTATTTTCACTCCCCTTTCCTGTTTCAGGGTCCAGATAATTGTAGATTATAAATTTTCCCTTACCTAAAAGATTTCTTACTTCCCTTTTTCCTTTTTTAGAAATAGTTATTACATCCTCGGGAAACATGATTATACATTTGTCTTCTAGCTAATAAATGTTGGGGGAGTGGAGTGACAGCAAGCCATACTTCCCTGGAGCTCGCGCATCCAAGTACACATATGGCACGAGAACAGGC
>CAYSIM010000005.1:15676-16103 GCA_964431165.1 uncultured Thermoplasmatales archaeon
CTATGACCGTCACTCCGTATCTACCTTTAAAGATATCATCTATAAAAATTTTGCCTGGATATAAGGATTCCCAAATTTTTCTAAATATAGCACTTCTTCCGTATTTTTTCTTTTTGGTGGTGATGGTTTTTTTGCCGGATATCCTAAAGGTGTAATGGTAATTATGTGAAAATCTGACGGCAATTCCAAAATTTTCTTTATTTCATCATTATCCGCATCAGCTATCCAGCAAGTTCCGAGACCAAATATCTCTGCTGCGATCATGAGATTTTCTGTTGCAACGCTTCCATCTACCAACCATAAATCGGATTCTTTTTCGGATGAAATTATGGCAACAGCCATGGGTACCCTCGAAAGGAATTTTCCATATGGTAAAATTTCAGAAATTTTTTTCAGTTTTTCCCTATCCTTTATTACTATGAACCTC
>CAYSIM010000005.1:16123-16339 GCA_964431165.1 uncultured Thermoplasmatales archaeon
ACTGGGTGCATATTGAGCAGCTTTAATAATATTAATTAGTATTTCATCAGGGATGGGGCCCATCCTGTAATTCCTTATGCTTCTTCTTTGAAATAGCACATCTATGCAATCGGTCATAATCATAAAAAGAAAAGTTTTATTAAACATTTTTCTTTATATGTATCTGGTGAATTTTATGAAAATTACACTGAGCCTTATAAAAGCGGATGTTGGGGG
>CAYSIM010000005.1:16361-18573 GCA_964431165.1 uncultured Thermoplasmatales archaeon
TTCTGTGCATCCATCCTTGAAGGAAAAAGCAAGCGAAATGCTGGAAAAAGCAAAGAAAGATGGTCTTTTAATGGATTACAGAGTTGTGGGAGTTGGTGATGATCTACAATTAATAATGACCCATAAAATGGGTGAGGACAACGAAAAGATACACAAATTGGCCTGGGATACGTTCAAGGAAGCCACAGAAATAGCCAAAAAATTGAAACTATACGGTGCAGGTCAGGATCTTCTGAAGGATGCATTCTCTGGAAATGTTAGAGGTCTAGGTCCTGGGATAGCTGAAATGTCCTTTGAGGAAAGGAAAGGTGAACCTGTGGTAGCATTTATGATGGACAAAACTGAACCTGGGGCATTCAACCTACCCATATTCAGAATGTTTGCAGATCCCTTTAATACACCCGGTCTTATAATAGATCCTACCATGCACGATGGATTTGTCTTTGAAGTATGGGATATCATGGAACATAAGAGGGTGATGATAAAAACACCAGAAGAACTGTATGATCTCCTTGCCCTCATAGGTGCAAAGAGTAGATATGTGATTAAAAGGGTATTCCCCTCAGAAAAACATCCCAAACTGAAAAAGGATGAACCAGTTGCGGTAATTTCAACGGAAAAACTTTATCAGATTGCCGGTGAATACGTTGGAAAAGATGATCCTGTAGCACTTGTGAGAGCACAGTCTGGTCTCCCTGCTCTTGGTGAAGTACTTGAACCATTTTCATTCCCGCATCTCGTTTCTGGATGGATGAGGGGATCCCACAACGGTCCCATAATGCCTGTTGGTTTGAAGGATGCAAAATGTACAAGGTTTGATGGACCTCCCAGGGTGGTGGCCCTTGGTTTTCAGCTCTCTGAAGGAATGCTTGTAGGCCCGGTTGATCTTTTTGATGATCCAGCATTTGACAATGCCAGGAAGATGGCAAACGAAGTGGCGGATTACATGAGAAGGCATGGACCCTTCGAGCCTCACAGATTGCCTCTTGAGGACATGGAATATACAACACTTCCAAAGGTAATGGAGAAACTGAAAAACAGGCTTGAAAAAATATAAATTATTTTTTTATTTCAAAAAGGGCAATCTTTTCCATTTCTTTTAGAATATCATCCAAATTTTTATTTTCAGAAAAATTTATTTCTTCCATGCCAAATGCTTCAGGTATGAAATCATTCTCAGAAATTATGAAGTAATTTCCATATCCTTCTGCACCGAATTCTTCCAGTGCCTGTGAAACCTGTCTATTGGATGAAAGATAGAGCATTGTCTCTGTACCAAGATCCCTGCTGATATTTTTACCATACTGGAATGCCCTTTTTGCTTTAAGATATGCACTTTCAATGATTTTCATTGAAATTATTTTTTCCCCTTTTATGATGATGATTTCACCATTCCTTACCTTTTCCATTATTTCCCTTTCGGGTTTACCCCTAACGTAAAAAATTTTCATACAATCACTGGAACATTAATCACTGCCTTCAGATCATTTAAGAGTCTTTCCTTTTGAGGTGAATCCTTCAGTGCTATCTCAAGTACTTCGATTATTGTTCCAACAGGCACCACTTCTATTTTTCCCATATGATGTTCATCAAGGATTACATCCTGGAGATTGCTTTCCGGAATTATTACCTTTTTGAACCCGGCTTCTATTGCTGCCTCCACCTTTGCAGATATACCGCCAACTGGCAATACCTGCCCCCTGATACTGAGTGAACCAGTCATTGCAACGCTCTGATCCACTGGGATGTTTTCTAAAGCTGAAATTACAGCGGTAGCTATAGATATGCTTGCGGAATCCCCCTCTACACCTTCATATGTACCAATGAACTGTATGTGAACATCATGGTTTGATATGTCTTCGCCACTATACTTTTTGACTATTGCAGAAACATTCTGTACTGCCTCCTTAGCTATTTCACCCAGTTTACCTGTGGCTATAACTTTACCCTGATTTCTGCTCTGAGCAGGTGTTACTTCAGCCACTATAGGAAGTACCATACCTGAAAATTCCGCCATTCCACTCTGCGCACTGTATACAGCAAGACCGTTTACTGTGCCCACGGCAAATCCTTTATTCAGGAATGTCCTGTATTCTTTCCTCACCTCAATCATCCTGTCAGCTATCTGCTGTTCAAGCGGTCTGGCTGATTTCTTTGCCATAATAACATGATCCACTGTAACTATATTCGAATTCTGAGATCTTGCAATATC
>CAYSIM010000005.1:18614-26823 GCA_964431165.1 uncultured Thermoplasmatales archaeon
CCTTAACCTTAAGGTCAACCTATCCTTTCTACCTGCCCTTTTTTGCGCTTCTTTTATTATTTCTGCAACTGCCATTCTCTCAAAATGGGGTATTTTTCCATCCTTCTTTATTTCCTGGGCGACGAACCTTATTAGCTTTTTTCTATTCTCGTCATTATCTTCCATGCTGTTGTTCATGTAGATTTCATAACCGTAACCCCTTATCCTCGATCTGAGTGCAGGATGCATACCCTCCACAGAATCGATATTACCTGCAGCAACGAGGATGAAATCACAAGGGACGGGTTCGGTCTGAACAAGGGCTCCCGCACTCCTTTCACTCTGACCTGTAATTGCAAATTTTTTTTCCTGCATTGCTGTAAGAAGAGCCTGCTGGCTTTCAGGCCTGAGTAAATTAATTTCATCTATGAATAGAACACCTTTATTGGCCTTATGAATTGCACCAGCCTCCACCCTAATATGTGGGGGTGTTTCAAGACCACCGGACTGGAATGGATCATGCCTTACATCACCAAGGAGTGCACCTGTATGCGCACCCGTAGCATCTATGAATGGGGGCTTATCATTTGGATCATGGGCAACGAGTACCTTGGGGACAAGGTTCTGCTCTGTTCTCTGAACAGCCATGCCGAGGAAGATCCAGAGAAATACCACAAGTAATATGCTTGTGAAAAGTATGGTAAAATCACGTGTGAATATGTAGGCAACTATACCAAGAAGTATAAGGCTGAAAAGAGTAAACTGTAAAAATCTCTGTCTTTCCATCTTTTCCTGTTTTGCCCTTTCCTGCATCTGCTTAACAAGCTCCTTACCCTTTCCTGCGGGGAGTGTTTTTACCCTGGGTCTGTTAGGGTCCTCTTCATTGGGAAAAACTAGTATATCCTCCAGCTCCTCCCTTGGAAGAAAATCTACCATTGATTGTGCCAGCATAGATTTACCTGTACCAGGATCACCTACAAGGATGACATGCCTTTTCTGTACGGCAGCTTTTTTTATTATTTCTACCGCCTCATCCTGACCTATTACCTGATCTATCAGTCTTTGCGGCACCTCTATATCGGCTGTTGTTTTAAAATCCTGACGCTTTATCCAATCATCCACTTTTTCTTCCATTCCTTTCCTATCATTTACCTTTTGTTAATAAATTTTTCTAGTTCTGGCATAGTAGAGATCTGCAAGGTATCCCCCAGGTATTAAACCAAGGATCAGGCCAAAAAGAACTACAAAAAATGGTACAAATGTAAATTTTATATATATAAAATAATAATAAGTGGTATCAAATGGTTCTATACCGAAGAAAAGTGGAAATGAATAATAGACTAATGAAATTCCATAGGAAATAAATATGGTAATCAATATTGCAACAAATGATTCATCCATACCATCAAGGTAAAATCCTGTAAATGTTCCTACTAGAATTGAGAATATGAAGAAAAATAATGAATAGTTCATTAGAATATCCCCTATGGGTGGAAATGAAATATTGGGGAAATAGAATGAAAAAAAGAAGAGGGAAACAATAAAGCTATTCAGTATTGAAACAAAAAATATTTTTATAATTTTCATACCTTACCACTCCAATTTATTTGCATTATCACCATTTCCGTTAGATAATACCTTTCGGGGCTATAATTTTCACCAGGGTTCTCATAATAATAGGAAAACCCTGAAAACCTGACAACAATCTGTATAGTAACATTCAATGATGTGGAATTTTTAACCACTTTAACCATATTACTGTAAACCTGTGATGAAAATGTTATTTTTATTTCACTATTTTTCTTAATTTGGAGGGGAAATTCTTGAAAGTAATAGTAAGATCTCTGAAAAGTTGAAACTGTTGTATTATTCACAAAAAATAAAGCAGATAGGGAATATAAGTCAATGGAAAAGGGTGTAGGATTCTTGAATATGAATGAGAAATTTATTGAATTGCTTTTTTCATCATAGAATGCAGTAACATTATTGGGATTCTCATTGATCACCTTGTTTCTATATAAGAGAACATTGCTATAATTTAATGCAGAAAGTATACCCGATATTAAAAAAAATATGGAGATTATAGCAAAAAGAATAAGCCAGAGGTTTTTACCTAATTTTTTCATGCATTTTTATCTCGTTGGCTTCATCTCTCCGCTCAATATTTTTTCCACAAAGTGGCAAGCAACGAAATGTCCCTTCTTTATTTCCCTCAGCTCAGGATCCTTTGCATCGCAAATACCTTTCTGGAAATAAACGCACCTTGAAGCAAACCTGCATCCAGGTGGAAGATTTATTGGGCTTGGTATATCGCCTTTTATGGGTATCCTTTCACGTTTCCTCTCAGGATCTGGTACTGGTACAGCACTTAGTAATGCCCTTGTATAGGGATGCAGAGGATCGAATATCACACTTTCTGTAGGTCCTTCCTCCACCACCCTGCCAAGATACATAACAAAGATCCTGTCGCTCATATATCTAGCTACAGCAATATCATGTGTGATAAAAATTATGGGCAAATTGTATTTTTCTTTGAGATCAAGCATTAAATTAAGAACACCAGATCTAATGGAAACATCTAGCATTGAAACAGGTTCGTCGGCAACAATGAATTTTGGATTTATTATAAGGGCCCTCGCTATTGCTACCCTCTGCCTCTGACCACCTGAAAGCTCATGTGGATATCTCCCTATGTATTCTTCTCCGGGTTTTAAACCTGCTTCCTCAAGTGCCTTTATTGCAAGATCCACTCTTTCTTCGTACGTTTCACCTATTCCATTTATAATAAGTGGTTCTACAAGTGTTTTGAATATTGTAAACCTGGGATTTAGAGATTCATAGGGGTCCTGGAATATCATCTGCACACTCTTCCTGAATTCCCTCAAAGCTTCACCTTCCAACTTTGTTATATCCTGACCCTTGAATGTTACCTTTCCAGCTGTAGGATTCTCCAGTTTTACAACAACCCTTCCCGTTGTGGTCTTACCGCATCCTGTTTCACCTACAAGACCTATGATTTCACCATCATGTAGTTCAAATGAAACACCATCCACAGCCTTTACCACATCTGGTTTCTTGAAGGAAAGTAAACCACGCGAAAGCTCGTAATATTTTTTCATGTTTTCAACTTTTAAAATTACGTCCGCCATCTCACTTCCCTCCGTAAAGTTCCTTTGCAAAATGACAAGCAGTGAAGTGCCCTGGTGATATCTCTATCATGGGTGGCTCCTGCTCCATACATATATCCTTTGCATAGGGGCATCTTGGATGGAATCTGCAACCTTTAGGTGGATTAACTAGGTCTGGAGGTGAACCGGGTATTGAAGCAAGTCTCTTTTTCTCGCCCACTATGGTGGGAAAAGATGCCATGAGTCCCTCAGTATATGGATGTGCGTAGTGCTTGAATACATCAATAGTGGTACCTTTTTCAACTATTTTTCCAGCATACATCACAGCCACCTTATCAGATGTCTCAGCAACAACAGATACATCGTGGGTAATAAGTATCATGGAAATACCTGTTTCTTTCTGTAAATTCTTTATTTCAAGGAGTATCCTGTCCTGTGTTATAACATCAAGTGCTGTGGTAGGCTCATCTGCAAGAACAAGTTTAGGTTTTAGGGCAAGTGCCATCGCTATCATGGCTCTCTGTTTCATACCACCTGTATTCGTGTGGATAATTATCTATCCTATCCAATGGAATTCCTACGAATTTATAGAGCTGCTCGACCTCTCTTCTTGCTTCCTCATATCTAACATCTTTATGTGCCATTATTGCTTCAATAATCTGATCACCCACCTTATAAACTGGGTTAAATGCATTCAAGGCTGCCTGGAAGATCATTGAAATTTCCTTCCATCTTATTTTCCTTATCTCTTCATTAAAAACATCCAGGCTTCCATCATTCCTCATGGAAATGCTAAGAAGATCTCTTCCCTGGAATATTACCTTCCCCCCTTTCACATATGCATTTTTAGGCAGTAACTGGGTGATAGCATATGCAAGCGTTGTCTTTCCGCTTCCTGATTCTCCCACAAGTCCAAGTGTTTCTCCCTTATCCAATTCAATGGATGCATTTTCTACTGCCTTTACCCAACCTGATACTACCTTATAATGCACTGTAAGATTTTGTACAGAAAGTAATACCATTCTTCATCTCCTCCTTAGTCTTGGATTAATTACCTCATCAAAGGCTCTACCAACTAGATAAAATGCAAGTGAAAGTAGAGTAATTGCTATTCCAGGTGGCAACAGCCACCAGGGTGCATCCAATACATGACCTGTTGTCCACAGATATTGTAACATCATACCCCATGTAACCGCATGAGGATCACCCATACCAAGGAATGCAAGTGCTGCTTCGGTTATAATTGCTCCGCTTACACCAAAACTCATGTAAAGGAATGTGAGGGGTAATACATTGGGGAATATGTGGACCATCATCAACCTGTATTTTGAAGCACCTGATATTCTAGCAGCATCTATGAATGCCCTTGACTTCAAGGAGAGAACCTGAGCTCTTATTATCCTGGTTATTCCCGACCAGCTCAGTATTGCTATGACGAATATTATATTCCAAATATTCGGGCCTAGAGATGCAGCCAGGATAAGCATTATTACAAGTCCTGGTAATGATAGAAAGATATCAGTAATTCTCATTATTAATGAATCTACCCATCCACCATAGAAACCTGAAACCAGACCCAGAAATGTTCCTAATAATACGGAGGAAAGAGCTGCCACAATGCCTACCACCAATTCAGCCCTTGTACCGTAGACAAGCCAGGTCCATATATCACGACCATATGCATCCGTACCTAGGATATATGTATTCCCGCTTGGATACTTTCCAGGTGGAAGAGGAGCTATATTTGTACCTATTGTTTCCTGCACATATAGCTGGCCATTACCCGTAATAGTGCCGTAATAATAGCCCATTTGGGATGTATAGGATAATACATTGCCTAGGCCATTAATAGGTGTTCTCATACCACCTTTAATGCTGAATGTTTGGTTAATCTTCATATTTGGCTGTAGTAAATAAACATCTCCTATATTTGTACTCGTAATGTACCTGCTGGACCCTACATCGTAGGTAGGCACGGAAGTTAACTTCCCTTCAAGAACATTGTAAAATGTTCCGTTGGATTGAACATTACCAGTTTTTGGATCTACAGAAGCAACAACACTCCTATCACCCATTAATGCATATGCGAATATTACATCACCCTGTGTTGGATAAAGAGCCTTCAATTGATAATTCTTAATTGAAGGATTTGAAACAACAAAATACTTATCATAAACTATTTTTCCATCAGCCCTGTTAATTCCTATTATCTGATTTGTGCTTGTCCCAACAACTACCGTTGATTGAATTCCAAATCCATCTCCCCAATCATATCCAAAAGTAACTGAAATAGGTCTGTATTTACCACCCTGCGAATCGGTGTAATTCACAGACCAGGAAAGATTTGTTTCAATAACTTCCTTGGGTATGTTAAATGATGGGTAATAAGCAGGATCCATTTTTATATGAAAATTATAAGCCTGGATTGAATTATTTGTAGGTATTATTATTTCACTTGTATTAAGATATCCGTTGGCCACATCGTTGGGACTAAGATATAGCAATGGAGGCAAAATAACATTTTCACTCGTATTAATGTAGATCTTAGCAAATGGATTCTCATGGATTGGAACAGACATACCGAAATAGTTCAGCTGCCTGTTATAGAAAAGATAAAGTATGGTTTCATTAGCATGGGAAAAAGAGATCATTGAATATTGTCCAACGGATGGCATTATAAATGAATTGGTATAAAATATTGATTTATACTCTATTTTAAAGGGTAAACTGTAGTTCTTCACCACATTAAGGTTGGAATCAAGAATATAGAAATTTTTAGAGCTATTCGCTATGTAAGTATTACCTGTACTAAATGATGAGATATAGGTACCTGTTTCATATAGATTTGTGATTCCCTTTGGTATAGTATAGTTTTTAGGTGCTTTTAAATAAAGCTGTAGTATTTTTTGACTGCTGTAATTATATCCCACTGGAAACATTTGTGCCTGTCCTAAATCATTATAAACCATCACTGCTGTAAGATTTATATTAGCACCTGGTGCAGTCACATAATTTATTATACCTATAGGTGCATAATTCCATACCGATGGATTTGATAGATTATGAATATAGATATCACCGCGAATCATATCCACGGAAGGCGCTGTATAATAAGGAGTATAGGGTGTTAAAAATGGAGCAAAAACTGCCATTATCACAAACATTATAATTATTCCAAGACCTACCATTCCTATTTTACTTCTCCTATATATCTGCCACCCACTTCTCAAAGATCTTCTGAATGCCCTTCTCGATTCCTTCCATCTTTTTGATTCCGCCATTTATCTCACCTTATACTATTCTCACCCTCGGATCAAGGTATGCGTAAATGAGATCTGCTATCCAATTAAATATTATCACCAAAAGCGCTATTATTATTGTGGTAGCTTCCACCACTGGATAATCAAGAAGACCCAGTGATTGAATGAAAAGAAGACCTACACCCTGATAGCTGAATACAGTTTCCGTCAAAACACCACCACCAATTGCAAAGGCCATTGAAATAACGAAACTTGTTACAAGGGGTAAAAGTGCATTCCTTGCAGCATGTTTGAATTCAACATCCTTTTCCTTTAGACCCTTTGCTATGGCAGTATCAATGTAATTCTCACCCAGAACATCAAGCATGGATGTTCTCATTAATAAAACTGTTCCTGCAAAGCTTATCAATATTAGAACTATCATTGGTAAAGCTGTATGCCATAGTACATCCAATAAATATATACCCAAAGAAGGATTATTACCTACCACCTGGCCCAGTATCTTATCCGTTGGATCGAAAAAGTTTGCCAACGGGAATAGATGCAATTGAAATGCAAATATGAATATAAATATCATGCCAAGCCAATAAACAGGCATATTGTAGAATACAAGCCCTATGACTACATTGCTGCCGTCAAGAACACCTCCCCTTCTCCAGGCAATGATTGTTCCCACAAGATAGCCAATTATATATGCTATTATAGTGGCACCCCCAAAAAGGAGAAGGGTCCTTGGTACCCTCTGTGCAAGTAATGTTGAAACGGGCTGAACGTAATAATAGGATATTCCCAAATTAGCCGGAAATACTGGGAAGGATATCATATCCCACATATAAATAAGAAATCTTTCCCATATCGGTTTGTTGAAACCAAATAGATTGGCCAAGTATTCTTTTTGAGATGGGGTAAGCTGGGGATTAAGATTTAGTAAAATTAATGGGTTAGGTTGGTATAGATAGAGCAACCAGAAAACCGCTGCCACGATAATCACATATGTAACAACAGATTGGAGTGTTCTTACCAAATAATATCTAAGCAAGCCTGCCATTTAACAATTCACCTCTCCTATGGTGTGGTAAGAGAACCATTAATAACCTAAAATCCTGATCCTATTTAATAATTTCGAAACTGAATTTTTATGTATTATTCTAAAAATAATTCCTATTTATAAAGGTACATTATTTGCATCTTAAAGGTATAATCTAAACTATTGAAATTTTAGGTATTATTAAACTCCTATTTTCATTTTCAGAGTATTTCATTGATTAGCATGGTAATTTGATATAAATATTTATATATTACATGCCTATTTAGGCATATTGAAATCCTTTTGGAGAATAAAAATAATTAATGAAAAATCATACATATATGAGATCACACCATACTATGATAGAAAAACAAAAATATGAGGCAGAAATCAAAGTATATAGGCCCCGTTAAGGATGGAAAACTTATTGAGAAGCCATCATTGCCAAAAACAATGTATGAATATGGATCATTACTGCCCCTTTTCAAGATCATTGAAGATCTTTCGCTAAGAGAGATTCTTGAAAAAATAGTTGGTGAAGAAAGTGCCAAAAAGATAATAGTTCTGGCGATGAATAAGGTATTGAGGCAAAATTCTCTTGACAATATTAGAGAATGGTACGAGGATACGTATTTATTTAAAATGTTTCCTGACCTAAGTTTATCATCAGCATCACTATCAGAATTCATAGAAAGTATAGGGAAGAGCAACATAATAGACAAATTTACTGAAAATATGGTAAAATTGTTGAATGTGAATGATACACTATACTATGATTTAACATCATTTTCATCACAATCCAGGAACATAGAATT
>CAYSIM010000006.1:0-9925 GCA_964431165.1 uncultured Thermoplasmatales archaeon
CTTCCATACGCATTCCTTTTTATTTTAATATTTATTAATTTCATAGGAGGTACCCTAGGATCACCTGTATCATTTGAAATTACTATTGTACCAGCACATGTTCCCATTACACCCAGTTTTCCTTTTTCAACATTTTCCTTAATTTTTTCATATAGACCAGTGGATATAAGTAGTCTTGAAATTGTTGTACTCTCTCCTCCAGGAATAATTATACCACTCAAACCTTCCAGATCTTTTACACTTTTTACATATTCTACCTCCCCATCTATATTCATCATTTTATAGGATCTTTCAAGCATTTCACCGTGTTCAGAGACATCTCCCTGTATATCAAGAACGCCTATTTTTAGCATGTTAAAACGGAATGTGTATCATGAATAAAAATATTAAGAAGTTATTAGATATGCCATCTATGTACAGGCAAATTATAGAATCACTCCCAGATGTAATTCACGTAAAGGAAGGTGTGAGCAAAAGATTGGAGGTAACAAAATATCTTTTAAAGTATCCAAAGAATCCTGTCTATTTTAGTAATCTGGATGGTTATGAAGCTGTTGGAAATCTATGGGCAGACAGAAAAAATTTTGAAAGGGTACTGAAAACAGAAACACTTATTGAAGATATCCTTTATTCAATAAACAATCCTGAACCCTATGAGATTGTGGAAAAGGATTTCATAAGAATTGGAAAATTCTCTTTAAAAGAATTACCAATACCTAAATATTTTGAGGGTGATGGGTCAAATTACATAACTAGTGGTATTGTATTTTCGGAATATAAAGGTAAAAGGAATGCATCATTTCATAGATTTATGATACTGGATGAAAAAAGAGCTGTTATAAGGCTAGTTCCAAGAGATCTATTCAGGATGTACAATGATGCATTATCACACGGTGAAGAACTGAAAATTTCCCTTGTTATTGGAGCATTTCCTACATTCTTAATAGCAGCTGCAACTTCGGTGGATTATTCCATTGATGAAGCCATGATAGCTTCAGCTCTCCGTAAAAGAACACTTGGTGAAAGGGAAAAGATGGTAAAAATGCCATCAGGAAATTTTGTTCCATTGGAATCAGAATATATACTGGAAGGAAAAATAACCAAGGAAAAATACCCACTTGAAGGTCCATTCCTGGATATTTTAAGAACCTATGATATGCAGGAAAATCAGCCTGTGGTTTATTTCGATTCACTATACACATCAAAGGATCCAATCTTCCATATTCTTCTTCCGGGAGGATATGAGCATTACAACCTAATGGGAATGCCAAGGGAACCAACTATTTACAATGAAATAAAAAAGGAAGGCGTAGAAGTACTTGATGTGAAACTCACCTATGGAGGAGCATCCTGGCTCCATGGTATTATAAAAATTAAAAAAAGGAAGGAAGAAGATGGTAGGAAGGCAATTCTTGCATCATTCAGAGGGCATAAAAGCCTTAAGCATGTTGTGGTGGTGGATGATGATATAAACATTGAAAATCCTGAGGAAGTGGAATGGGCCATTGCAACGAGATTCCAAGCGGATAGGGATCTGATAGTAATGAAGGAAAGGGGTAGTTCCCTAGATCCAAGCAGATATAATGGTGATATTACTTCCAAAATGGGACTGGATGCTACAGTAAAGGGAGAAATTGAAAAGTTCAAAAAAATATTTTGAATAAGAAAGTTTTATTATATCCCAATTAAATATGGTAGAATGTGATCATAGATGGAAGTAAAAATGAATGTTAAGGACATCAAGGAAATTACCGATTTGCTACTTACACTTGTAACAGAGGCAAAATTTGAGTTCTCCAAAAAAGGATTGAGTGTGAAATGTGTAGATCCAGCTCACGTGGCCATGATCGTACTTGACCTTAACAGGGAAGCATTCCTTGAATATAACCTGGAGGAGGAAACAGAAATAGGTGTTGATCTTGAAAAAATAAAGGATTTTCTTAAAAATACAAGCTCAAATGATGTAATTGAAATAAAGAAGGAAGACTCAAAGTTACTTCTTACTGTAGGTTATTTGAGCAGAACCATGTCCACCATAGATCCATCAAGCATAACCGTACCTAAGGTACCATCCTTGGGTTTACCGGCCAGGGCTGTTGTGCCCACGGACCAATTTGCGGGCGGTATAAAAGTAGCGGAAAATATTTCTGATAATATTACACTTCACATAACACCTAATGAATTCAGACTATATTCTACAGGAGATGAAGATTCAACAAAGCTTGTCATTCCAAAGGATTTGCTCAAGGAGCTTAAATGTGATTCAGAAGTAAAGAGTCTTTATCCTGTTGACTACCTACTCAGGTTCATTAAGGCAATTAATTCAGAATACGTGACAGTTAACCTTGGAACAGATTATCCTGTCAAGATAGAATTTACATTTTCTGAAGGTAAGGGAAATGGTATTTTCTTGCTTGCACCAAGGATAGAGGAATGATGTACGCAGGAAGTTAAATCCTTAACTATTAAAATATTTTTCAATGAGTTCTTTTTTTGAGGTACAATTTCGCTCATTTATTATATATACAAAATTATTTATAAAACTTTAAATTGTATAAAGTGCATTTATCTCCTTAAAGATGTATTTTACTTCTTCTCCCAAACCCATATTTTTTTATAAATAATTATAAATGCTTTCTTAATAGATCCTTCAAATTTTATAACATCATCATTTTATTGAGCAAATCATATCCACAAAAATTTAATACCATCCGCATATTTTATGGAAGGAAATGAAGATCAGGCAGCCAATAATAGGAGTTCTCGGACATGTGGACCATGGTAAAACATCATTATTAGATGCAATTAGGGGGACCTCCATAGCCAAAAAGGAACATGGTGGAATTACACAACATATAGGTGCCACGGAGGTACCCATAGATACGATCTACGAAATATGTGGACCAATGATAAAGGAAAGGAAATTCAAGATTCCAGGTTTACTTTTTATAGATACACCGGGTCATGAGGCATTTACCACGTTAAGAGCTAGAGGAGGCTCTCTCTCAGACCTTGCAATACTCGTTATAGATATAAGGGAAAGGGTAATGCAGCAGACGGTTGAAAGCATAAATATTCTGAAAAAATTCAAAACTCCATTTGTTATAGCCGCTACAAAAATAGACCTGATAAATGGATGGAGAAATTCACAGAACAAAGCATTCATAAACGCCATAAAGGAACAGAACGATTTTGTGAAGGATGAACTTGATAGATCCATATACACCATTTCCGAACAACTTTATCATCATGGTTTTTCAGCTGAAAGGTACGACAGAATAAACGATTTTACAAAGAATGTTGCCATAGTCCCTGTGAGCTCTAAACTTAGAATAGGTATAGCAGATTTGCTCCTTGTTCTCATAGGACTTTCACAGAAATATCTTGAAAATGAGCTCAGGACTGAGGAGGGTCCGGGTGAAGGTACGGTACTTGAGATAAAGGAAGAAAAAGGTCTTGGGAAAACTCTTGATGTGATCCTCTACCAGGGTACCATAAAGAAAGGTGATACTATTGTTGTATCAGGTAAAAATAAACCTGTGGTAACTAAGGTAAAAATACTTCTGAAACCCAAACCTCTTGATGAAATAAGGGACCCCAGGGATCCATTCGTACAGGTAAAGGAGGTATCAGCTGCTGCAGGTATTAAAATTTCTGCACCTGACATAGATGATGTAATCCCAGGTGGAATTCTGAAGGTGGCAGATATAAACAATATAGATGAAGTGGTGAATGAAATAAAAAATGAGTCACAGATAGCAATTAACCTTTCAGAGGATGGTATTGTCATAAAGGCTGATGCCAAAGGTTCTCTTGAAGCTTTATACTATGAACTTAGCCTTTTGAATGTGCCAGTAAAAAAGGCTGGTATTGGTGAAGTTACAAAAAGGGATGTGGTGGATGCAGATACTACAAAAAATGAGCTGAATAAGATCATAATAGCATACAATGTAAAGGTACCGCAGGATATTAATTCAGGTACTGGGGTAAAAATAATTGAGGGTAAGGTCCTATATGAACTCATAGAAAAATATAAGGAAACAATAGAAAAGGAGAAGGAAAGGATTGAGGAGGAAAAAAGGGCAGAAATAAACTTCCCAGCAAAGATAAAAATACTTGAAGAATACATATTCAGAACTTCCAAGCCTGCGATAGTGGGTGTAAGGGTTCTTGCAGGGAGGATAAAACAGAATCTTCCCTTGATGACAGGAGAGGGAAGAAGTCTTGGGAGAATAAATAGTATAAGGGAAAAGGAACAGACATTAAAGGAAGCGGTGATGGGTCAGGAAGTGGCCATTTCCATATCTGATGCTGTAATAGGTAGAAATGTTATGCCTGGGGAAATAATCTATTCCGATCTGAGTGAGAATGATGTTAAAAAACTAAAGGAAATGGAACTTACGTATGAAGAAAAAGAGGCTTTAAATGAAATAATTTCAATTAAAAGAAGGGAAAAACCTTTCTGGGGTATGTGAATTCATTTTATAATGTAATAGCCTGCACTTTTCTGTCTTGCTATCCTTTTAACATATCCTTTATTAATTAATTCCTGAAGAGCATTGTTAACAAGACCTTTACCCATGCTTGAGGCCTTCATTATATCATCTGCAGTTTTCAATTTATCTTCAGATGTGGCGCCAAGTTTCTTCATCGCCTCATATACCTTTTTTGCATTGGGTGTTAGTGCTTCATCAGCCATTTTTATCACCTTTTTAATTTCTATATTAGTTATATTTAAAATATATATAAATTTTAGCCTGTTTCTTTATATTAGGGAATTTTTGCTGGAAAAAAATGGTTAAAAAAGTTTTTATAATGTTCCATAATATTCCCCAAGAAGGCGATGTTCGTAAGAGAAGCCTTGTGGTGATGAATATGGTAAAGAATATGTATGATTACATCGGTGAAATTTGGAAAAGACCCAGGGAAGGTATGCTGGGAGAACTGCAATGGCAGAGAATGATAGAATGGAGAAAAGGTCCTGCCGTTGTAAGGATTGAAAGACCTACAAGATTGGATAGGGCAAGGGAACTTGGATACAAGGCAAAGCAGGGAATAATTGTTGTAAGGTCCAGGGTAAGAAGGGGTGGATTGAATAAGCCGGCGATAAGAGCTGGAAGGAGACCCAAGAGAAGGGGAATCCTTAAAATAACAATGAAAAAGAGCACAAAGAGAATAGCTGAGGAAAGGGTAGCCAAAAGATATCCAAACATGGAGGTACTCAACTCCTATTATGTTGGCGAAGATGGTTTATACAAATATTATGAGGTAATACTTGTTGACAGGAGCCATCCAGCAATCTTGAGCGATAAAAATCTTTCATGGATAGCAAACCAGAAAGGCAGGGTATACAGGGGCAAAACATCTGCTGGACAGAAGGGTAGGGGATTGAGGAAATCCAGGGGTTTAAAAAATTAAATGAAAATCCTCCAGATCTCTGACCTAGCCCCCCCGCATATTGGTGGAATAGAAAAAATAGTGTGGAGATATGGAAAACTTTTAAAGGAAAGAGGTAACGAAGTAACAATCCTTACATCCATTCTTCCAGGTACTGAAAAATATGAAATAATGGATGGAGTCGAATATAGAAGAGTACATAAACCATTGCTCATTCTTCCAACGATTTATACGAAAGAATATGATATTATACACACGCATTCCTATTTTTCATTTTATATGCTGGGATTAGAAAAAAAATTTGGTGAAAAGCCCGTAATTAAGCATATACACAGTGTATATGGGAAACAGCTGGAAGAATTTACAGGTTGGTCAGCATCAAGATTATTATCTTATTTTGAAAAATCACTTATAAAATCTCCCTGCTCAGCGTATGTTGTACCAAGCGAATTTACAAAGAATAAAATTCTGGAGATTGGTGTGAATGAAAAAATTTACGTTTTACCACATGCACCTGAATACAGCAATTTTCCCACAAAAGAAAGTGCAAGGGAGCTTCTGGGCATACCTAAGGAGAAAAAAGTTGTGGGATTCATAGGAAGGATATCCAGGGGAAAGGGACCACAGGATATTGCAACTATATGGAAAAATATAATTAAAAAATATCCAGATTCTTTATTAATTTTCGTCGGTCCGGAACCGGAGGTAGGTAGTTCTGGAATCAGAGGTATAGGCGATGAGGTGATGGAAATACTCAGGGAAGGAGATGTTTTACAAAGTGTCCTTTTCACAGGGAAAGTTGAAGAAGAAAAGATGCCCCTCTATATTTCTTCATTCGATGTTTACGTTTCGCCTAGCATCAATGAGGGTTTCGGTCTTTCAATATTAAATGCCATGGCAGCGGGTGTCCCCGTGGTTGCATACAGGAACAGTGCCATTCCGGAAGTAGTGGGTGATGCAGGTATTCTTGTTGAAACAGGCAATTTGAAGGAACTGGAAGATGCATTATTAAATTTAATTGGAGATAGAAAATTGAGAGAAGAATATTCAGCTATGGGAATGGAAAGGGCATCCAAATACTCATGGAAAAAAGTTATAGATGCACTGTTGGAAATATATTCCATTTATGCATGAGATTTTTTATATTCATACGCGGCCTTAACAAGACCTAGATGGAGTCTTGAAGGTTTTAAAGGTCTGCTCTTGAATTCCGGATGGAACTGACTTGCCATATAGAAGGGATGATCATCCAATTCCAGAACTTCCATCTTCCTACCTGTTTCATCAACGCCTGTGAATTTCATTCCCTTTGATTCTATTTCCTTGATATATGATTCATTCACCTCATATCTATGCCTATGCCTTTCATATATTATACTCTCTCCATACAGACTAAAGGCCCTGGACCCTTCCTTCAATATTACTTTTTGAGCACCCAATCTCATGGTACCGCCCATATCCTTTATGCCCCTCTGTTCAGGGAGGAGATCAATAACGGGATGCTTTGTATTGGGATAAAATTCTGTGCTGTTTGCATCATCATATCCAAGAACATTCCTCGCAAACTCCACAACAGCCATCTGGAAACCGAGGCAAATACCCAGGAAAGGAATTTTATTCTCCCTTGCATATTTAGCTGCAAGTATTTTCCCCTCCGTTCCCCTTGAACCAAAGCCTCCAGGTATCAAAATACCTTGAAGTCCCTCCAGATTTTCCTTACCATTTTCAACATTTTCAGAATCTATCCACCTTATGTTTACCTTTACCCTGAGTTCTGCAGAGGCATGAATAAAGGATTCCTTATGGCTAAGGTAGGAGTCCTTTAGATTCACATATTTACCCACTACACCTATATTTACCTCATCCACAGGATTTGCAATATTCTCAACAAATTCCTTCCACCTTTTTAAGTCTGGCTTCCTTCCATCAATTTTCAGTTTTTTAGATATATATTCACTTAAATTCTGTTCCTCAAACATCATAGGTACTTCATAAACTGAATTTTTAGCATCTGTGGCGCTTATTACAGCCTCGTAGGGTACATCGCAAAAGTTTGATATCTTCTCCTTAGTTTCGCTTGTCAGGGGTACCTTGCATCTACCTACAATTACATCAGGTGAAATACCTATTGCTCTCAGTTCCTTCACACTGTGCTGTGTAGGTTTTGTTTTCTGTTCACCCACAACATCCACTATTGGAACAAGTGTTGTATGCACGAAAATTCTATTACCCTCCCCCAGCTCCCTCCCTATTTGTCTCAAAGCTTCAAGAAAGGGCATGGATTCAATATCACCTACTGTACCTCCCACCTCCACCAGAACAACATCCGCACCTGATTTTTTAGCCACGGTATAAATTCTCCTCTTAATTTCATCTGTTATGTGGGGTATTATCTGGACAGTTTTACCCAGGTATTCACCCCTCCTTTCTTTCTCAATGACCGTTTTGTATACTTTTCCCGTTGTAATATTGTTATCACCTGTAAGTGGAATATCAAGAAAACGTTCATAATTGCCAAGATCAAGATCCACCTCTGTTCCATCATCAAGTACAAAAACTTCTCCATGTTGGTAAGGATTCATTGTTCCTGCATCATAGTTTATATATGGATCAATTTTGATAACATTTACCTTTAGCCCCTTTTCCTGCAATATTTTAGCAATACTTGAAGTTGTAATTCCCTTTCCAAGGCCGGAAATTACACCTCCCGTTACCACAATCAATTTCATGTTATCTTTGATGGAGTTCATAAAAATAAATATTTTGAATCCCTTTAAAAATTAATTCAGAAATAATTCTCTATCACATTTTTGAGTATGTCGTAAAGGCTGGAATTTTCCTTCATTATCTCAAGAACAGAGAATATGGGGAATAGCTTCAGATATTCACTCTTTTCAAAAAGTTTTGATTTCCTTATTACCTCAAATTCCTTCATTATGTTGAACATAAAGAATCCTATGATCAGGCCTATATCCTTCGAATCACCTATCTCCTTTCTTATGTAATATGAAAATAGATCCTGGCTTCCACCGCCTTCGTCTGTGGAATTAAGATATCCTACAAGATCATCTGAGAACTGATAGGCAATACCAAGTGCCATACCGTATCTCCTTGCATCCTGTACATATTCCTTTTTACCTGAAACGAGAGCACCTATTTCTGCTGCTCCCTCAAAAAGTGAACCACTTTTCAATGCAATGAGTTTTCTGTAATCTATCTCCGGCCAGTTCTCTTTATTTTCTGCCAGTATATCAAGATACTCACCTTTAGAAGCTTTAGACCATGTTTCAAGTCCCACTCTTAAAAATTCTTCACCTTCCTTTCTTGCTATTTCCAGTGATTCTGAAATAAGCAGATGTGGAAGTATAACTGCCTTTTCCATACCATATTTCTTCCATAGGGTTGGCTTTTTCCTCCTTTCCACACTTCTGTCAATAATATCATCATGTACTAAACTTGCGGAATGGCCAAGTTCAGCACTTACAGCCAGTCTGATAGCTTTTTTCTGATCACCTTCCAGAGCCTCAGAAATTAAAAGTAATACAACACCTCTCAATCTTTTGCCATCACCAACAGCATATTCAACAAGATCGTACAATTCACCATCATATTTTTTACTAATATAATCAAGAACAGCCCTGTCTATTTCCTTCTTCTTCTCATCGAGCTTTCTTATTAAATATTCAAACTCTGGCAATTCTAATCACTAATTCAGGTAATACCTATTCATATTAAACATTTTTCGAAATAATTATTCACCATATATGTAAACTTCATCGGAATCTATGCTATATCCTGCAAGTTTTGCATATCTCCCCCAGTTGACAAAAACCTTGAAAACCTTTTCAGGGTCCACGGTGTAAAAATTTTGCCTAATGATATCCAGAAATTTTTCCCTTTTCATTTTCTTGTCCGGATCTTTTTCAAGAACCTTGAGCAGTGTTTTGAAGGGTTCCACATCCCTAAGTTTTTTTTCAAGGAGCACCTTCCTTTCCTTTATACCCGAATTAACGAACTTTTTTCCGAAATCCGTTAGCTGTATATTTCCTTCCACTACCTTTACTAAATCAAGCCTTTCAGCATCATCAACAATGTTGAAAAATTCCGATTTTTCAATGCCAAGATCATCGTCTATCTGTGCAAGATCTTCAGGTCCCTTCAAATCACTTACCCTCTCCACAAGACCTACAATTTTACTCACGGAAGGAGTCTCCAACAAATCCATCTCAGATCAAGAAGATTATTGTTTAATCTATATAAAATCTTTGCGAAAACATAGTAAAAAAATACTCTTTAAAATCTTAATAAAATGCTTTGTTTAAAAATTAAAAAGATTTTAAATATAATCAGCAATTCATTAAATTATGATGCCCTGGAGAGGAAGAAGAAGGGGAAGGAGATGGATAGAATTCCACCCCACCTTCATGTCATTCGCGCCAATTGGAAGGCCACCTTCTGGAAAGGTAATTCTATTCCTTTCTGAACTTGAGGCAATGAGGCTGGTTGATCTTGAGAATCTCACGCAGGA
>CAYSIM010000006.1:9935-14333 GCA_964431165.1 uncultured Thermoplasmatales archaeon
CAGCGGAAAGAATGGGAATATCCAGAAAAACGCTCTGGACAGATTTGCAGAGAGGAAGGGCAAAACTTGTTAATGCCATTTTAAATGGCTATGTAATTGAAATAATACACGATCAAATAAAAGGGGAGAAATGATCATTCAACACTTGGTAATGTAATAAATTCACTTTTTGTTTCTTTTTTCTTTATAAATGTTAAAATTAAACCTATTATTGAAAATATGAAAAGTATGAACATGCTTCTGTCGAAAGCCTCTTCCATTAACAATGAATTCAATGCTAAATCTTGAATGGGTGCAACAGATTCAAGTAGGAATGTGGAAATACTGACACCGAAAATAAGACCTAGGCTTCTCATCATGTTAAGGAATCCACCCACTAAACTCAGCTTTCCAGGGGGGGACATTCCCATAATAGTACTATTATTTGGTGCAGTGAACAAACCCATTCCAAACCCCATCATTGAAAAATATATAATAATGAGATAAATGGGAGAATCTTTCCCCAGAAAGCTTATAAGTAGAGATGAAAGTGTAATGAATGAAAATCCCACTATTGTTAGCTTATAACTACCCACCCTTGAAGCAAAAATACCGCCCAATGGTGTACCAATACCCATAAAACCGGGTATAATAACCAAAAGTGTACCCGCAAGAGAAGGTGAAAAACGCAGAACATATTCCATAAAATAAGGTGCTATGAACATTGTTCCCCCTATTATAAGATATGAAAGAAGGCCTGAAAAGTTACCTGCCATATATGGTACATTTTCAAGGAGTTTTAGGTCTATTATTGGATTTTCAAATTTTCTTGAATGATAAATAAAGGTAAATAGGGAAACAATTGAAACTGAATATAGCAAAATTTTATCTTCCAGGGGATATCCTGGATTAGAGCTGAGTGAAAAATTAATTAAGAAAATACCTAGGAAAGTGGTGAATAATGAAGCACCAACATAATCTATCTTCTTTTTCTCTCCTTCAGACCTCGATTCGGGTAGAATTAAAAGAGCTAGAATTGTTCCTGCTATACCAACAGGCACATTTATATAAAATGCATAATTCCAGGAGAAATACTGCACAATAAAACCGCCAAATGTTGGGCCCAGAGCCATACCAGTAGCCTGAACAGCACCCTGTATACCTATTGCCTTACTTCTCTCATTTGTAGGAAAATTTGCTGTTATTATTGCTATGCTATTGCTTTGAAGAAAAGTAGCTCCAACTGCCTGGATGATCCTCCAGAAAATTATCCATTCCATGGAAATTCCTAAGCCCACCATTCCTGAGCCTATTATGAAAATTACAAACCCCCAGTTATAAAATTTTTTTCTCCCAAAAATATCTGAAAGTCTTCCAAGAACAGGAAGTAATGAAGTGAGTGTAAGTTGATAGCCAAGGGTGGCCCATTCTATGTAAGATAATTGCTGGTGATATACCTTGCTCCAAACAGGATTTATCATGTTCATTAGGTTGAGGTCCAGGGCGGACATAAATGCCCCTAAGAGGACTACCGTTAAAACGTACCATCTATAATTCCTCTTGGAAGTGAAATATTCAAGAGGGTATTTACTTTTGCGTATATTTTCCATTCTTCAAATTCCTGAATGCTTGAAAAAATTTAATCTTTGTCATTCATTGTTAGGGAATTATACCTGGAAAATTTTAAATTGAATTTTTATTTGTAGTATTTGTGGTGTAATTAAATGAATGATATGTTAATTATTTATTCCTTGATATCCACTTTAATAATAATCTTAATTCTACCTGTTTTATGGAAGAAGGTGGAGGAGAATCTTGAGATTTTTTTCCTAATAATGGGTATAATAGCATCCATAATCTCCGGATCTTTTGGATTTAATTTATTAAAATCATTCTTTTGCAAAGTTCCATAATCAATCAAATAGGAATATTCCAGGTAGTATTGATTGCTGGTCTCCTATTCACCAGGTACATAAAAAATGTAGAGAATGGGGTAATGAAGCTTGAAAAAAGATTAAGCTTGCCCTTTGTTGCATCCCTTATTATTCTTGTAACAGGTATTTCAAGCAGCATAATTTCAGCAATTGTTGCCTCTGTTCTTGTTGCGGAGGTGAGCAGGGTAATTCCCATAGAAAGGAAAAGGAAAAACATATTCCTTGTTATTTCAGCATTCTCCATAGGTTTGGGTGCCAGTTTAACGCCCGTCGGTGAACCCCTCTCAACAATACTTGTGGAAAAACTTTCTGGACCACCCTATTATGCAAATTTTTTCTTTCCATTTTTTCTTCTTTTCGATTATGTCATTCCTATAATAATAGTCCTTACAATAATTTCATTCTATCTTATAAAAAGGAGTTCAAGGATTGAAAAGGATAATACGGGATACAGGCTCACCTATAATGAAGCTGTAATAAGGGCAGTAAAAATATACATTTTTGTATTTTCACTCACACTCCTTGGATCATCGTTCCAAATAATAGTAAATAAATACATTGTTCATTTTTCTCCATCATTGATGTACATGTTCGGTGCAACTTCCGCTTTTCTTGACAACGCTACACTTACTGCAGCAATAATTTCCCCATCAATGTCTTTAATCCAGATAAAATCATTTCTCATCTCACTGCTGATATCGGGTGGATTTCTCATACCTGGCAATGTTCCAAATATTGTCATAGCATATTCACATAAAATATCCTTTAGGGAATGGGCAAAAATAGCATTACCAGTTGGTTTACCCCTATTTTTTATCTTTTTCTTTATAATAAATATATAAAAAGGGGAAAAAATTTATTCTTCCACATCTTTTGCTTCCTCTGGATCAACGTCAAGTCTTGAAACCATTGCCCAGTAATAGAATATTATTGCAACAATTATGATTACAACGAAATCGAGCGGGAAGCTCAGCACACCAAGACCACCGAATGTTTTGTCGCCCATATAACTTATGACCACCATCACTATGATGTAAACAATGTACCAGAGACCGTTCTTCCAGTCAGCCCTTGCCTCTCCCTTCCTCACATAGTAATAGAACATTGGGATTAGAACGAATAGAGCTATGACACCATAAAGTGTGTAGGGGAATATTGCCCAGTAGAATATGAGACTACTTGAAATCATTGCTATTGGCCCTATCACCCAGAGATAAAGAGGAGCTTTGATCTTTTTCCTTGCAAGAACACCGGCTACCGCTGCCGGACCAGTGGCAAAGAGTATGTTTGAACCTGCAATCAATACATCAACTGATTGGCTATAGAGTGGTATTAGGAATAGAAATGCAATGCCTATTATTGTTGAGACAACCAGACCCCAAACGGGTGTACCTGTTTTCTTATCCACTTTCATCAGGGCCTTTGGCATGTATTTTGTTTTTGCTGCTGCATAGAAAAGTCTAGGTACTCCACCCAGCTCAACAATGCTAACACCGTTAGGAGATATTATACCATCGAGAAGGAAGAGATAATAAAGCCAGATCAATCCAAAGCCCAGAGCCATTGCGGCAAATGGACCGCTTAGATTCCCAATTCCTTCCCAGTTGCCTGGATAGAGATTGATTCCCTGTTTCTGTGCTATTGGCGCCAGCTTATCCCAGTTAATTGCACCTATGAGCGCAATTGTCATGAAAACGTATATTATTATAACAATTGCCCATGCAACAATTTCAGATCTATTGAGTGCTTTCATATCTCTTGCTTCGCCTGCATATATAGCTGTCCTCCTGAATCCTATGTATGCAAATATGCTCATACCAGCAGCTGCAAATATTCCAGGTATTCCCTTTGGAAGGTATGCTATATTAGGCTCTGTGAAGTTCGTAGGTGACCAGAAGAAAGAGATCATTATGAGGCCGAACATTACAACAAGGAAGAGCTTTATCAGCGTTAGGGCGAAGTTAGTTCCTGATACCCATCTTATACCGAAGTATATAATGAGAGCTATTATTATCACTATTATTACCTCTGTGAGATAGCCTATGGGTGTTGGCGCTGCAGATGATGTAAGAAATACGGGCCAGAAAAGATTAAGATACCTCACGGTTGCCTGAGCCTCAATTGGAACTATTATAAGAGAATAATAAAATATGGAGTTCACAGAAGCAAGGAATGAAGTAAAACCACCATGGGAATAGTAGGGATATCGTGACATACCTCCCGTTACTGGATACATCTCAATGAGCTTGCTGTAAACGAGTATCACTGGTAGAACTAGGAAACCTGCAATCAGCCAGGAGATCCAGATATAGGGACCTGCGTAGGCGCTGGTAACAAATGGTAGCAGCAGGATTCCAGAACCAATCATGGCACCCACGTTAAGCATCACGTTGCCCCAGAAGCCCACTTCTTTTTTGTAATGCTTACTGTCTGTATATAAGGGTTTCTCCTCCATGGGATCACCTATTCTATACAATTACAAATG
>CAYSIM010000006.1:14343-20827 GCA_964431165.1 uncultured Thermoplasmatales archaeon
ATATTTAAACATATTGATATGTTAATACATCACAAAGTAAGAAAAATTGAAAGATCATTATACAAGATGATCAAAATTTATTTTTAAGGTAATTTACAATACCCTTGAAAAGAGCTCTTCCAGATGGTTTGCCACCATTTATTGTGTATTCAGGATGCTGATATTTATAAAAGGCCCTTTCTGGATGGGGCATCATTCCCAGTACATTTCCTTGTTCATTGCATAGGCCTGCAATATTGTAAAGTGATCCATTAGGGTTCCAAGGATAATCGGAATAATTTCCTTCAATATCAACATACCTGAATGCTATCTGTTTTTTATTAATGATACTTTCCATGTACTCTTTTTCCCTATCCAGGGATAGCATGAACCTCCCCTCAGCATGTGCTATGGGTAGCTGGAGTATTTCTCCCTTCTTATAAAAATTCAGAAATTTGCAATTATTCTCTTCAATCTTTACATACACCCATCTGCATTCAAACCTGTTGGATATATTTGGTGCCAGCACCGCCTGAGGTTTTTCGCTCATTGTTCCCCCTATACCGGGGAGAAGACCCAGCTCCACCAGCACCTGAAAACCATTGCAAACACCTAGAACAACCTTTTCCTCATCTATGAATTTTACCATTTCCTTGAGTACAGGACCTTTTATCATGGAGGCAAAAATTGCTCCCGCCCTTACATAATCGCCTCCCGAAAAACCGCCGGGGAAGAAAAGCATGTGGTAGTCGTGCATATTTTTCCTTTTGTTAACGAATTCCTTTATGTGTACATATTCAGGTTTTGCCCCCGATTCAAGAATGGAATTGTAGGATTCTTCTTCACAGTTTGTACCTTCCATTCTCACAATTGCTACTTTTATATCATCATTATTCAATTGTACCACCCCAGAGAGATCTAAGCGAATCAATATCCTTGTTAATCAACAATCTACCAGAATCGTATATCTTGAGGTATTGATCTTCTATTACACTACCTATCCTATGAACCTTTATGCCTTTCATTATCTCCAGGAATTCATTTTCTTTTTCATATTCAACTTCAAGAAGCCATCTTGTATTAGATTCTGAAAATAGTTTGAAGTCGCCCCTCATGAATTCCATATCTGAGATATCTATTTTTATACCAAGATTTGTTCCTAGCATCATCTCCGCCAGTGCCACTGCAAGACCACCTTCCGAGATGTCATGGGATGACCTGATGTACCTTTTTTTCATAGCATTCAAGATCCTATCAGCGATTGTTTTTGATTCCTTGAGATTTACAGTTGGTACCATTGTGCTATTTAATCCTAAAATTTGATAGTATACTGACCCGCCCATTTCCCTTTTTGTTTCATTAACTAAATATATGGGATTACCCACATCCTTAAGGCTGGTGGTAACCACTTTTCTTATATCGCTAACAATGCCAATGGCCATCAGCGTGGGTGTGGGTGGAATAGATACACCCTGATTTTCGTTGTAAAGGCTTACATTTCCAGAAACATATGGTATACCCCATTCCCTCGCTGCATCACCCAATCCCCTTGCCACCTCATAAAGCTGTCCCATCACAACGGGATTTTCTGGATTCCCCATATTAAGGTTGTCAGCCATGGAATGTGGCCTGGCATTTGATGAAACAAGGTTCCTTATGGCCTCATCAAAAATGGAAAGGGACCCCATATATGGATTCAGGGAAGTAAGGGAGGGATTTGAAGTGGATGTGATTGCAATACCCCTGTAGGAATTTTTCAATGGTTTTATTACAGACGCATCACTATGCGTTTCTTTACCTATTAAACCGTTTAAGGGTTTTAGGACAGTATTCCCCTTTACCTCATGGTCATACTGTCTTATCACATATGATTTTGATGCAACATTGGGATGTGAAATTATTTTATCAAAAATTTCCCTGTAATTTGGTTCTGGTGGAATTATATCCTCCATTTTTTGGGAAGGGTAGGAAATTTTATAGGGTCTGCAGTAAACAGGACCTGATGTAATAAAGTGCAGGTCCAGATCCATTACCTTGATACCGTTGTAGTATAGCCTCAGAACTTTTTCTTCTATTGTTCTCCCTATAACGCTCGCTTCCAAGTTCCAGAATTTAAATATATCCAGCAATTCATCAAGGTGTTCATCAGAAACGGCTATCATCATCCTTTCCTGTGATTCACTTATCCATATTTCCCACGGTGCCATGTTGCTCTCCTTGAGCGGTACCTTTTCAAGGAAAACTTCAGCTCCAACACCGCCGGCTAGGCACATTTCACCCACAACGCTGGAAAGCCCTCCACCTCCAAGATCTTTCATTCCATCTATAATTTTTCTTTCCACTGCTTCCAGAACGGCATGAATTAATGGTTCTTTTATTATTGGGTTTCCCAGCTGAACAGCCGTTTTTTCCACATTTTCCTCAGTACCAAAAACTTTACTTGCAAAGGTAACACCGTGAATACCATCTCTGCCAGTTTTACCACCTACAAGGACAAGATTCTCATTTACTCTGTTTACCATGCTTCTTACAACATCATCCTTCCTGCATACACCTACGCATCCAACGTTCACAAGGATATTATTCAGGAAATCATTGCTGAAGTATGTTATGCCAGAAACTGTGGGTATCCCCACTCTGTTGCCATAATCCCTTATACCAGAAACAACACCATTGAAAAGAAAGCGTGGATGTTTTGTACCCTTTTGAAGATTTTCATAAGGAAAATCCAGCCTGCCGAAGAATATTGAATCAACTAGGGCAATGGGCTTTGCACCCATGCATAGTACATCCCTTATTATGCCACCCACTCCTGTGGCTGCACCCCCATAGGGTTCTACGAAACTTGGATGATTATGGCTCTCCATTTTGAATACATAAACGTGATTATCATCAAATTCCACCACCCCTGCATCCTCTCCTGTTAGGAAAACCTGGGGAGCGTCTATGCCTATTATGTATTTTTTTAATACATGCTTTGAACTTTTATAACAACAGTGTTCACTCCATGCCTGCCCTATTGCCTGGAGCTCAACGTCCGTAGGATCCCTGCCAAGATCCCTGAAGTAGGACCTAATCCTTAGCATTTCATCCCTATTTAATGCAAGACCGAAATTCCTGCTAATTTCCATGAGATCCTTCTCTTCCATCTCCCTTATTTTTATCCTGTAAATGGGATATTTTTGATCAATTCTTTCCATCATATTCTCTCCATCTCTATCGTAAATTTATGTATAACGGGATTAACAAGCAACTTATCACACATTTCTTCAGCTTCCCTCTGCGGGTCCTGTGCATCATTGAGTAAAATTTCATAAACTTTCGATATTTTCACTTCTTCAACGTTTTTAAAATCGAGGAGCCTGAGACTATTTTTTACCGCCAGCCCCTCAGGATCTTCTACACCTTCCTTATATCCCACTGTAATTTTGAGTTTTATCATATGTGAGGAAAATAGGATAAAATTATATAAACAATTTCTCCTTTTGAAAAACAATGGACTTAGATCTTTATGAGAAATTCTATGACCTGGTGAAACAGATACCTAGGGGGATGGTGACAACATATGGAGATTTAGCCCAGGCACTTGGTGACATCATTGCCAGCAGAGCTGTTGGTAAAATGCTTTCTGAAAATCCTCTACCTGTGGAAATACCGTGCCACAGGGTGGTGATGCATGATGGAAGCCTGGGCGGTTTTACACACCCTGAAGGAATAAAGAAAAAAATTGAACTATTAAAGGAGGAGGGTGTAGAGATAGAGAAGGGCATGGTAAAAAATTTTCAGGAAATAAGATTCAAGGATTTTAGAACAGACTATCCGCTGAAAATTATAAGGGAAAATGAAGAAAATCTCAAAAAAATGTTAAGGATTGAAGATTATGATTATGAGGAAATAATTGTAACGGATGTATCATATGCAGGAAGGAATGCATTTGTTGGCTTGATAAAATTGAAGAAAAATCTTGAAATTATAAAATTTGATGTAAAAAAGATCTATGTTAATTTTCCTTACATTCCCACATATCTTTCCTACAGAGAGGGAAATGCAATAGTCTCCGTTCTGGATGAAAAGGGATTGATAGTACTAGACGGACAAGGTATAATGCACCCCAGGGGATTCGGTCTTGCCTCATATGTGGGTGTAATCATGGGAATGCCATCCATTGGTATTGCAAAATCCTACCTTTCAGGAACAGTTGACAGGTATAAGGTTTTCATGGATAATACACAGGTTGGTTGGAAAATAGGAAAATACTATGTTTCACCCGGGAATATGGTATCAATCAATTCATCTAAGGAATTAGCATCAAGAATCCTTAAAAGAAAACTAAATTCACTCGCCCACAGGATAGCTACAAAATCAAGGGATGAGTACTGCAGCAGCTATCACTGTGGTCCATTCTCCTGATTTTTCCACCGTAGCCGTGGAAACTATATTGTATGTTAAAAGAATTCTATCATCCAGCTTCCAGTTCTGTGAATTTTCATCCCAAACAAGGTGGTGATCAATGCCTAGGGTGGATGCAAGCATTTCAGCAGCAAGATCCTCTGCAAATTCTCCGGATACCTTTTCAGTTTCACCAAAGGCGTGGTGTTCGCTCAAATATCCGTAAAGGTTCCTGTCCTTTGGTACAGCCAGGCCAACAGCCGCGGAAATAAGTCTATTGTATTCATCACTGGAATTTTTTGCAAGTACAACAAAAAGTATCTGGCCCGGCTTTAGATATTTTAATCCCTCTTCCTTTGAAACTATTTCAGCATTTGGTGGAAAAATTGAACTTACTTCCACTAGGTTGAACTGGGCTATTCCTGCATCCCTTAAAGCCTGCTCAAATGAACCAAGTCTGCTCTTGTGCCTGCCCACTCCCTTGGTGAAAAATACCTTGCTCGGTACAATGGTGAACATATTAAATATTCAACACCCCTACGGTGCCTGCGTTCCCGGAATCCTCCTGAACTTCTGTTCCCCTTTCAATTACAAGTTGGGATATTTTCTTTGGCCCGAGAATTTTCTCAAGGTATTCAAAGGCCATGTATGCTTGTTTCGGATCACCGCATGTGTAAATATCCAGGGTTATGAGTTCATGCTCAGGCCATGTATGGAAAGAAAGATGCGATTCCGCTATCAATATAATTCCGCTACAACCCGCAGGCCTGAATTGATAATAATCGGAAGAAACCTTTGTTAAACCGGCATACTTAACAGTTTCTTCAAAAATAGGCTTAATCTGCTCTACATACGTTATTTTATTTTTATCTACGCCGTAAAAATCCGCAATTATGTGAATTCCCACGGCCATCTTCAGCATCCTCCATATACTTTTACACCTCCAGGTTTTTTACGGGAAAGGTTCATATAACCATCATATTTGAATTTTACCCCTAGAATTTCCAAAAGTTTTTTCATATGTTTTCATTGCACCATTAAATGGAACTGTTTGAAATAATTCAGAATTTAAAGAGTAAAATAGGTGATACTGTAGAAAAAAGGATAAAAGAATTTGAAGATATGGGGAAAAAGGATGATATAAACTGGTTCCATGAACTATGTTTCTGCATACTTACTGCAAATACCTCTGCTGAGTTAGGTATTAAAGTACAGAATGCAATTTCTCCAGAAGAATTTGTGAATCTAGACCAGGAGGAATTGTCCAGAAAATTGAAAAATGTGGGATATAGATTTTACAGAACCAGGGCTAAGTACATTTATCAAAACAGAAAATATGCTTTGAATATTAAAAAAATTCTTGAACCCATGGATAGGGAAGGAAAAAGGAACTTTTTGGTGGAAAATTTAATGGGTATTGGAAAAAAGGAAGCATCACACTTTTTGAGAAATGTTGGATACAAGGATTATGCAATAATCGATAAGCACATATTTAACTTAATGAAAAAATACAGGATTACAAATGAAATTAAAATAACAGAAAAAAATTATTTTTTGTTAGAGAATGAACTTAAAAAATTAGCCGATAAACTTGGCATGGACCTTGCCAGATTAGACCTTTATTTATGGTATATGGAAACTGGAAAAATTCTTAAGTGAATTATTCCACTTTTACTGATGTGGCTTCTCCCACCGCATACTGAATCGCCATTATTTTCCCTTTCTGGACACTGTTCGCTGGGGGAGTTCGGGCAGGTTCACTTCTTCTGGCCTTAAGCATATAGCCAGAGAGCCTGTTTCCTATATTAACTGCCTCGTTCAAATATCTATTATATTTCAATCCACATACTCTGCATTTGAATATCCTTTCTTTCTTGTTAGATTGATTATTTCGCACTTAATTACCATTTGAATTTTCATACTCCAGAGCCTTCCTTATTAATAATGCATTAGCCCTTGTTATCTTTAATCTTTGTTTATCTGCCCATTCCTTCACCTTTTTCATATCTTCATTACTCAAGTTTGCATCTATTCTCATATATTATATTGTAATTTTTTTATTAAAATATTTCTCCCACCCACATCCACTTTTGTTTTCCCTCACCTTCGCAGAGGA
>CAYSIM010000006.1:20882-23319 GCA_964431165.1 uncultured Thermoplasmatales archaeon
ATCTATATGATTGATAATGTGACCAAAATTTACCTTAAATTGTTGCATTTTTTCTCTTTATGTTAATCCCATACATAATGGGATATTTCCTCGCAAAATACAGGGATTAAATTTTTTCCATTATTTTTTTAAAATCTTCCCATGTATTTACATTTACCAGCAATAGATCATTCTTGAAAATATGTATTTCATCATTTAGATCACCGGCAACTATGTTAATTCCCACATATTCCATTTTCCCATTTTTTATTACTACCCCTGCCATACTTTTTCCTTTATAATCATTCAGTAATTCTATGATATCAAGATGGCTGATAAATGGTATGTCTGAAACTGCTGTAAGGAAAGGCTCTTTTAATTTATCAAAAATGAATTTTACATCATAACAGTAATCCCTCCCAGGTGTTAGCATTGTTTCGTATTTTGTCATGGCATATTGCATAGTCTTCGGTGCATTGTTTGATACAGCAACTATGCATCTCAACCCTGATTTAATAACTGCCTCACAGGAAATGTCAAGAAATTTTTTACCATTAAATTCAAGCAAGGGTTTTTCAAAGCCCATTCTTGTACTTTTCCCTCCAGCCATCACAATTCCAAGCATAGAATCACCATTGTAATTGCCCTGGAGATCTCATTCATGGCGCCGAGGCAATCTCCGTTTACCATACCGAAATTTTTTTTGCAAATTAAAGAAATAAATATGGAGATGATGAAACCTGTGAATGAAAATAAATAAATAAATTTAAAAAGAAAAAAGAAGGGGAGTGTGATCAAAATAGCCACAATAAGGTACCATTTTTTAAAATTCTTTTGAAAAAATGCACCTAAACCATCACCTCTTGCTTTATTCAATAAACCCGAAAGCATTGAAAATTTTGATGAAAATTCTGAGATTATGAAAAATGAAAACACGTTGATCAGAGAAATCCTTAAGGAATATAAACTGAAAATTTCAATAAGAAGAACAAAGAGCACTGAAAAGAGCCCAGCTATTCCTGTGTTTACATCTTTTAGTGCATTGATTTTTTTCTCCATTGAACCCTTCACCATTATACCGTCAGAAAAATCGGCAAGACCATCCAGATGCAATAGACCATTGATTGCATAAATAGTAAAAATACCTATAATTGCCCTCAACATTAATGGAATAAAATAGAGGAAATAAAAAATAAATGAAGCAGGGAGAGATATGATTAAAGCTATCAATGGAAGAAGGAATACCTCTTTTGAAGCTTTTTCAAGCGTTCCCTTTGATGGAATGTTGGTGAAGAAAGAAATTAAAGATAACATCAAAATATTCAAATACATTTTATCTATTTCAAATTTGCTTTAATTATGTTTATACTTGTTGTTTCCAATACAGAAGTGGCGAAAATTCCCGGAATTACGGTAGCGGGCAAAAACCCAGAGCTGATTAAATATACACCGGTGGCGGATGCGGAATTTTTGTTCTACTCGAGACCAGTATCCATAGATGCCTTACCTGTTACACCTGAAGGTCATCCTACCCCTGCTATAATTACAAAGGCATCAAGGATACTAGCAAAATTTCCCATTTTAGTTGTTAGATCGGGGACTGAAATAGAACCTAAAATTCCGCATATTAAAATTACAGATGTACCTGGAAAGAACATTGCTAAAGAAACAGCTTTGCCGCACGTTGAAAGAATACTTGAGAGATCGGAAATACTTGGTAATGAAATTTCTGGCATTTCAAGGGAGGTTTTCATAGCCGAAAGCATTCCTGGCGGAACTACCACGGCACTTGCAATTTTAAGATCTTTAGGTTATGATTCCATTGTTTCATCAGCATCCATAGTAAATCCCCTAGGTTTAAAGGAAAAAATATTCAGGGAAGCTATGGAAAGGATTGGCAGAAATGGTTCTATTGACTGGTACACTTCATTGAAGGAAATGGGCGATCCCATGATGGCCTTCATAGTTGGTTTTACCTGCGGTTACAGGGGAAAAATATATCTGGCAGGAGGGACGCAAATGCTTGCTGTAGCGGCACTCCTTAAAGAATTAAATAGAAAAGTGGAAATGGTTCTTACAACGAAATATGTGGTGAATGATAGTGGTGCAACTTTCAAAAAAACTGCAGCTGATATAGGTGTAAAATATTATTCAGCTGAACTTGATTTTTCGAACTCAAAATACAACGGTCTTAGAGATTATGAAAGGGGTGTGGTAAAGGAAGGTGTGGGTGCGGGTGGATCTGTATATATTGCAGAGAAAAAGGGTATTAAAATAAAAAAGGTAGTGGATAAGGTGGAGGAAATTTATGGAAATCTTACTGGAAAATGATGTGAATTATATAATGGGCAAATTTGATAAAAGATTATTGACAATATCCTCATCTTTTTATAATGGTGGCTGGGGAAAAAGGAATGGATTCTTTATTATTCAGGTGGAAGAGAATTTCTATGAAGAT
>CAYSIM010000007.1:0-10243 GCA_964431165.1 uncultured Thermoplasmatales archaeon
GTGAAAAATTTTTTCAAAACAGGCAAACTGCCTAAAAAAACTAATAATAAATAGGGGGTGAAAATAATGGACATAACATATTATATTACAGCAGAACAATTAGGGATGTTGGAATATTGCATTAGACGCATTGAAAAAGGACAACCACTGAACATTGTTGTAACTTCCATACTAACTAGTACTTCTGAATCCCGTTCTTAAAAAATATATTCAGATTTAGTATTTTAAGGTTTTTCTTAACAATTTTTATTATTATTTGAAAAAATTTTATCTTTATATTTTTCTATTTATTTGGAACCTTAAAAATCCTTATTTTTCTTTAAAGAAAAATAAAAGAGTCCGGAGATCTATTTTTTAATCAAAGTATTTAAAGGTGTCCGGAGATTTTTATTTCATTAATTCTTTATAAAATAAATTTAATTCATTCATTGTTTTAAAACCCTTGCTGTGACCTCCTCCCGCTATTGAAATAGCGGGCATCCATTTAATGCTCACGGAGCAAAATGCCCGCACAGCGGAAGGTTGTGTGTTCAGGAATACCTTCAATCCCATCATCCACACTCCGGGCTGGGTCACTTCAGCCCTCACCATTCTCGTCTTTCGACTCACATAGCACCGTTTTATTGTATAAAAATAATTGTATTTAGAGTTATCTGCTCTGTATCCTACCTTTGAAAAGGTAGGGGATTAGAGAAGATTTCTATCCCAAATATTTTAAAAAAATTTTTCAATGGACCTAAGATAAATTTTTACAAAAAAATAGAGAATTGAAAAAATCAAATGATTTTCAGGAAATTCTGGAAAATTTCTTTTCCAAACTCCGTGTTCTCCACCTCAGGGTGAAACTGTACACCGTATATCCTTTTTTCATCATGGCTGAATGCCTGTATCCTGCAGTTCTTTGAACTTGCAAGAAGTGTGAAACCTGAAGGAAGTTCCTTCACTTCATCATTGTGATTTTCCCAGACATAGAATTTTTCTGGAAGACCACTGAAAATATCGTCCTTCTCAGTAACTTCTATCTCCGTCTTACCATATTCTGGTATTTCTGCCGGACCTACCTTACCACCAAAATGTAGAGCTATGAACTGTGCACCCACGCATATCCCGAATACAGGTATTCCCAGATTGAGATATTCACCAAGTCTTCCAAGTTTGTGTGCTTCGAATGATATACTTGGTGAACCACCTGATAGAACGAGTGCATCTGCACCCATTTCGAGTATTTTATCAGGGGGTGTGGTATTCTCTATTATGGATGATTCCACACCCAGGTATTTAAGTACCCTGTATTCCCTGTGCGTCCACTGTCCACCATTGTCCACAACAAGTACCTTCATAGCTTAGAATAACCCCACTATTCTCCCATCATCTGTCAGATCAATATTGTAAGCTGCCGGCTCCTTTGAAAGACCAGGCATGGTCATGATCTCCCCAAGTATGGGAACGACAAATCCTGAACCTGATGATATCCTTATTTCCCTCACAGTTATTGAGAAGTCCTTGGGTGCGTTAAGTACCTTTGGATCATCGGTAATTGAAGACTGCGTCTTTGCCATGCATACGAATGCATTGTCCATTCCAATTTTCTTTATTAGTTTAAGATCATCCAATGCATCCTTTGTGAATATTACCTCCTTAGCACCGTATACTCTCTTAGCAATTTTCTCAATCTTTACTTCAACAGGATCTTTTATTTCGTAGGCATAGTTTATCTTAACTTCGGGATGCGAATCTGCCACTTTCATTACCTTTTCTGCAAGCTCTATACCACCATCGCTACCCTTTTCAAAGACCTCCGATAAGGCCCATTCAACCTTTTCCTCTTCTAGAAGTTTCTCCAGTGCATTTATTTCCGCCTGTGTATCATTCTTGAACCTGTTTATTGCCACCACAGGCTCAACGCCGAATTTCCTCACATTATTGATATGGAATCTTAGATTCTCAAAACCTGCCTTTACAGCATCCACATTCTCCATGGTAACATCCTTTGCGCCGCCGTGATGCTTTATTGCCCTCAACGATGCTACAATCACAGCAGCATTGGGGACGAAATTTCCTACCCTTGTAACAATGTCAAAGAATTTTTCAGCTCCAAGATCTGAGCCGAATCCACTTTCTGTAATAAAGTAATCCGATAGACCAAGGCCTATTTTGTCCGCTACAATGCTGTTGGTACCGTGGGCAATATTACCAAATGGTCCTATGTGAACGAACACTGGTGTATTTTCAGATGTCTGAACAAGATTCGGTTTTAGAGCATTTTTCAGAAGAGCTGCCATTGCTCCCGATGCTTTTATGTCCTTTGCGTAGACAGGGGTCCTATCCCTAGAAAATCCAACGAGGATCTTTTCAAGTCTTGTTTTCATATCCTTATAATTGAGGCTGAGGGCCATGATTGCCATTATTTCGCTTGCGGGCACTATGTCAAAACCATCCTCATACATGACACCATTTCCCTTGCCAATACCCACTATAATCTGCCTCAGTGCCCTGTCATTCATGTCTATTGTTCTCCTCCATACAACCTTTTTAGGATCTATTTCTGGTTTGAGATTGTAATATATGTGGTTGTTTATCATTGCAGCAAGTAGATTATGCGCTGAGGAAACGGCATGGAAATCACCTGTGAAATGCAGGTTGATTTCCTCCATGGGCTGTACTGTGGATTTTCCACCGCCTGTGGCACCACCCTTCACACCAAAAACAGGTCCAAGGGAAGGTTCCCTCAATGCCAGAACACTCTTTTTTCCAAGCTTGTTTATGGCCATGGAAAGACCTATGGAAGTTGTTGTTTTTCCTTCTCCAGCTGGTGTGGGTGTTAATGCGGTCACAAGTATCATCTTTCCCTTCTTTTTATTCTCTACCTTTTTTATAAGATCAAGAGACACCTTCGCCATGTACTTTCCGTAAAAATCTAGGTCCTCTTCTTCAAGTCCTATCTTCTTTGCCACTTCCTTTATGGGTTTAAGTTCCATTCATATCACCTCATTTATTTTATTTTCAACCTTTTCTAGGATCAATGATGATTCTCTTATCAAATTTTCCATTTTTTCATGCATCATCTTTTTATAATTTTCATCGGAAATATTTTTAAGGTTTATCCTTATGTTAAGAAGCGCGCCCTTTAGAGCTGAATCTGCAAAATATGCAGAGCAGGCACCATCCGAAATGGCGTTTTTGTTGCCCTTTTCCGTCACCTTGAGTGAAAGTTTCATCACATCAAGGCAGAGATTGGCTGTTTTAAGTGGTACCTCGCATGCTTCCTTGCTTGCTTCCTCTATCTTCCTTTTTCTAATATTTGCCTGTTCTTCATTTTCCTTTGGTAGTTTTAGGGCTTCCATTATTTTATTGAATACCTCCACGTCCTCATCCACTATCTTGAACAGTTCATCCCTAAGTTTTACCGCTTCCAGCGCTATGGATTTCATCTCTTCCTCCACTTCCTGGTATTTCTTCTTTCCTATTGTAAGGTTCGCCACCATTGAGCTCAGGGAAGCAGCTATACTTCCCACGAGTGCGCTGGCTGCCCCACCACCTGGAGTGGGGGATCCACTTGAGAGATCTTCCAAAAATTTCCTAATTGTCATATTTTCCACCATATTTTCACCACCTTCCCATATTTTCTTTTCAAGTACCTGTCCTGAGGAAAAATTTTCAAGTCTTAAATAGAAATCCACTACCTGAACAAGTGCATCCATGGGGATCAGGCCAACTATTTCGCTTCCTGCTATTGTAACACCGTACCTTTCAGCCTCAGATTTTATGAGCTCGAAAACCCTGTTTATGGGTGTTTCCTTGTAATTAATTAGATTCATTGATACCTGTACCATGCCCCTTTCTTTTAGATCAAAGCCCAGTGCACGTACATTTTTCAACCCACCGTTCCTTTCCCTTACATGTTTGGCAATTTTCTTCGCTATTTCCAGGTTATTTGTATTGAGGTTAACATTGAATGCAATCAGAAATTCCCTGGCACCTATGATTGTTGCACCTGCCTTTCCCACCATCTGTGGACCGAAATCTGGTTTCCATTTTTCTTCCTTTATGTGTTCCTTCAACTGTTCGTACTGGAATCTTTCATTCCTTATATCTGGCAGATTCTTTCTCCATTCCACCATGGCTGCCTTTTCATATAGATAAACGGGTATTCCCAGCTCTTCACCCACCCTTTTTCCAAGATTCCTGGCTATTTCTACGCATTCTTCCATGGTGGAATCAAAAAGTGGAATGAATGGAACAACATCCGCGGCCCCGAACCTGGGATGAGTCCCCTTATGCCTGTCCATGTCAATCAATTCTGAAGCCTTTTTTATTCCCCTGAATGCCGCTTCCGCAACATCCTCTGGAGGGGCTACAAACGTGATGACACTCCTGTTATGGTCAGGATCCATTTCAGTATCTAGAATTCTTACAGATTCTTTGAAAGCAATGGCCCTTGCAATTTCCTTTACAATTTCTCTGTTCCTGCCTTCGCTGAAGTTTGGAACGCATTCTATGAGCTTCATCTAATGGGGGAATATCTTGAGAGATAATAAGTTTTACAATGGTTTGTTTATTCCTACCATCTTAGGTACTTTGAATTTCACACCTTTCTTTATCAGGTCTTTTGATGATTGATAACCTGCATCTGCATGCCTGATAACACCTAATCCAGGGTCAGCATTGAGAACCTTCTTTACCCTTTTTTCAGCCTTTTCTGTTCCATCAACAACAAGTACAAAGCCCGCATGTATGGAGTTTCCTATACCAACACCACCACCGTGGTGCACAGATACCCATGTGGCTCCGGATATCGCGTTTAGAAGAGCGTTTAAAATGGGCCAGTCAGCTATTGCATCGCTTCCATCCTTCATCGCTTCCGTTTCCCTGAATGGTGATGCGACACTCCCTGTATCATGGTGATCCCTTCCTATGGCAACAGGTGCACTCACAACACCATCCTTTACGAGATTATTTATCAGTAGACCTAGCTCTTCCCTTTCACCGTAAGATGCATAGCATATCCTTGCAGGAAGACCCTGAAATTTCACATGTTCCTTTGCAAGCTTAATCCATTTTACCAGATGTTCATCATGCTTGAAATTCTTTATTATTGCATCATCTATTGCATAAATATCATTGGGATCCCCTGAAAGTGCAACCCATCTGAATGGTCCAGACCCGATGGCAAAAAGATCTCTTATGTAACCTGGAACATAACCTGGAATTTCAAATGCATTTTCAAAACCACCCTCCTTTGCCCTCGTTCTTAAATTATTACCATAATCGAACACTTTAGCACCATGCTCCTTGAACCATATAATGGCCTTTACCTCCTTTACTATTGATTTATACACATCCTTTATGTACTTTTCATGGTTTTCCTTTGTAGCCTTCATTGCCTCCTCCACTGTGTATCCTTCCGGAATATAGCCTATATTTATGTCATGGGCAGCCGTCTGATCCGTCACAACATCGGGTACTATTTTTCTCTCCATGAGTTCATGGTAAACTGTTGCCGCATTTCCTAAAAGACCTATTGATAGTGCTTTTCCCTCCTCTATGGCATCATCTTTCATCTTAAGTGCTTCATCAAGGTTTTCTGCACTAGTGTCAAGGTACTTTCCCTTTATCCTTCTCTCTATTTTCCTTTCATCAACTTCAACAATAATGCCCACACCTTCGTTCAATTTTATTGCCAATGGCTGGGCACCTCCCATCTCACCAAGACCGGATGAAAGTACCCATTTGCCCTTCAAGCTATCCTTACCGAACTCCTTCCTTGCAAGGGCGGATAGTGTTTCATAGGTACCTTGCAATATTCCCTGGGTACCTATGTATATCCAGGATCCTGCGGTCATTTGACCGAACATTGTTAGCCCTTTCCTTTCAAGTTCCCAGAAGATATCATCCGTGGCCCATCTTGGAACCATCATGGCATTCACTATCAATACCCTCGGTACCTCCTCAGACGTTTTGAAAACACCTACAGGTTTCCCAGATTGTATGAGGAGTGTTTCATCATTTTCCATTTCCTTGAGTATCTGAACTATCTCGTTGAATGCATCCCAATTTCTGGCAGCCTTTCCCTTGCCACCGTATACAATGAGATTCTCTGGATCCTTGGCCACTTCAGGGTCCAGATTATTCATCATTAGCCTTAAAGCTGCTTCCTGCCCCCAACCCTTTGTATTGAGTTCTTTACCTCTGGGTGCATGAATTTCTACCATAATTCCTCAAAATATTGTATTAATTTAAACCTTTTCACAAAAGTTCTGCGTTAAATTATTAATCATGTTTATTTTTATACTAAGATATGGAAAATAAAGTGCAAAGATTCATAGAAAGAGCCAGATACGATTCAGAATCGCTCTTTGAGATTCTCGATTCTTCTCCCTACTGTATTATCTCCTTCTGTGAAAAAGGTTTTCCATATGCCATACCGATGAACTTTGCAAGGTTAGGAGATCATTTGTATATTCACGGGCACAGGGATTCAAGAATAATAAAGCACCTTGCATCAGGAAATAATGCTGCTGTAAATATAACAATTGTAGGTAATGTAGTCATATCTGAAAAGCTCTGTAACTATTCCATAAAATACAGATCCGCTGTAATTTTCGGAAAATTCGAAGAATTTGTGGATAGGCCTGAAAAACTTGCATTTTTCAAAGCAATGGGTGAAAAACTAAACCCAGGAAAAATTGCAAATTCCATTCTACCTGATGAAAAAGATCTCGATAATGTCACTGTTCTGAAAATTAAACTGGAAAATTTTTCAATTAAAATAAACGATTGAAATTATTTTTTAAAAACAAAAATTTATTAACATATTTTTCAATACAATTCGCATGATGGGGAAAAATTTTCAATTGACAATAGGAAGCATATTTCCACCTTCTCTATGGAGCTTTTCTAACCAAGAAATTGTGTACCAGGATAGGAAAAGATTTACTTACAAAGAATTCTACGATAGGGTGAGGAGATTTTCATCCGCACTTTTAAGTCTGGGCATAAAAAAAGGTGAGAGAATTGGTGTACTTGACTGGGATACACACCACTACATGGAAAGCTATTTTTCCATACCCATGATAGGTGCTACACTTCATACCATAAACATAAGATATCCCCCTGAGCTAATATTCTATACAATGCAGCATGCAGATGACCATTATGTGATAGTAAGGGACGAATTCCTACCCATGATAGAAAGGGCTTCACAACTTTTTGATTTTGTAAAGGGGTGGATAGTATATTCCGATGTCACAGAAGATATTAAAACTACATTAGATAATGCATACAATTATGAGGATTTACTTGAGAGATCCGAACCCGTGGAACTACCTGATATAGATGAGAATTCTATTGCCACAATATTTTATACATCTGGAACCACGGGTCTGCCAAAGGGTGTTACATTCACCCATAGAAAGCTTGTTCTTCACGCAATGGCCCTTGCTGTTGGCCTATCCTATTCACCTTTGAACATTAATGAAAAGGACGTTTTCATGGGCCTTGTCCCGATGTTTCATGTGCATTCTTGGGGTGTGCCCTATCTTACCATAATGACGGGACATAAGTATGTTCTTCCTGGAAGATATGATGTTAAAAAAATTCTGGAACTCATAAAAAATGAGAAGGTAACCTTCTCCCATATGGTACCGAGCATCCTTTACATGATATTAACGCATCCTGAGATTGAAGATTATGCAAAATATCTTGATGGCTGGAAGGTAGTAATAGGTGGAGCTGCCCTTCCAAAAGGTCTAGCAAAAATGGCCGAAAAATTTGGAATTAAGACCGTTGGTGCATATGGAATGTCTGAAACTTGCCCACTTCTCACTGCTTCAACATTTACTGAGGAGATTAATAATCTACCCCCGGAGGAAAAATTTGATTATATGATAAGTACGGGGAGGCCTGCAGTACTTGTTAATCTCAGGGTAATTGATTCTATGGGAAAGGATGTACCTTGGGATAACAAGACCATAGGTGAAATAGTGGTAAGGGCCCCATGGTTAACGGACGAATATTACATGGATCCTGAAAAAACAATGGACCTCTGGAGGGGAGGCTGGCTGCATACAGGCGATTTAGCGGTGGTAGATGGAAAAGGATTCATTCACATTGTGGACAGGGAAAAGGATGCTATAAAGAGCGGGGGTGAATTCATACCAAGCCTAGTACTTGAAAACATAATTTCAGAAATACCCGATGTGGGTGAAGTAGCGATAGTGGGAAAACCTGACCAGAAATGGGGAGAAAGACCTGTAGCTTTTATAGTACCAAAGAAAAATATCAAAAAGGAGCAAATAATGGAAAATTTACAAAAATTCGTTGATGCGGGCAGAATACAGAAATGGTGGATCCCTGATGACATTATTTTCATCGATAACATGCCAAAAACTAGCACAAATAAGATAGATAAAAAGGAATTGAAAAAAATGTTCTCTACATAAAAAATTTATTATGGATAGTTTTTTTCTATTTATATGGTAAGAAAAGTGATGTACGGTTTTAAAAATTTCACAGATTTCACGCAAGCTCTAAATGAATTTAGGAGCAGGATAGGAATTATAGATGATACTGAAATTGTAAAAACAGAAGATTCCCTTGGAAGATTTTCATCAAAAGATATTTTCTCTCCTCTGGACCTGCCGGATGCCGATAGATCTGTCGTTGATGGTTATGCAGTAAGATCAATGGATGTGAGCGGTGCATCCCAGAACAATCCCATCTCATTGCGTATTGTGGGTAAAGTATATGCGGATACATTCTATGATAAGAAGCTAAACAGAAATGAAGCAGTTGAAATTTTTACAGGGGGTAAAATGCCGGAAGGTTCGGATTGTGTGGTGATGGCAGAGGACTGTACCAGGGATGGTGATGAACTTATTGTCTTCAAACAATGTTATTCCATGCAGAACGTTTCAAGGAAGGGTGAGGATTTCGCAAGGGGTGATAAAGTAATAGGAAGAGGTGTTAGGATCAAATCCTTCCATATTGGCGCACTCATTTCTCTTGGAATAAAAAATATTGATGTTTACAGGGTAGCCAGGGTTGGTGTTCTTTCTACAGGTAGTGAGCTGGGTAAAAGGGTAATAGATTCAACAAGACCTATGATAATATCAGCAATAAGGGAATCTGGAATGATACCCATCGACATGGGCACCGTACCTGATGATAAAGATATGATAAAGGAAAAAATACTTCAATATATAAATGAATGTGACATGATGGTAATTACGGGAGGTACAAGCATAGGGGAGCATGATCTTGTTCCGGATGCAGTGCAGGAGGTGGCAAAGCCTGGTATAATTGTTCACGGTATCTCCATGAGACCTGCAAGGACCACTGGTTTTGCTTTCCATGGAAAAAAGCCCATCCTTATGATCTCTGGTTTTCCAGTGGCAGCTTACATATCCTTCAGTATATTTTTCAAGGAATTTTTAGAGGCATTTTATGGTTCAAAACTGGATCCACAACCATCCGTAAAGGGTAGAATAACTATGCGATGGCCAAACCAGGTAGGTGTAAGGTCATTTGTTAGGGTTGTTGTTAAAAGATCTGCTGATGGATATCTTGTGGATCCGCTCAGATTGACGGGCTCAGGCATACTCTCCACACTAACTAAGGCAAACGGAATCTTAATTATAGATGAAAAATCGGAGGGATTCGAGGAAGGGGACTATGTGGATGTGATCCTCACACAGCCTCTGGAGGAATAAATATGAAAATTTTTCATCAATTACTTTCAATAAAAGAAGCTCTTTATGTAATAGAAGAAAAGTATGGAAAACTGGAGCCTCTGGGCGAAGAGATTATTCCCCTTGAAGATTCTCTAGGCAGGATAATTTCAAAGGAAATTTTTGCACACATTGACTCCCCACCCTTTGATAGATCAGAGGTGGATGGTTATGCCGTTTATCATCCAGATCTTGCGGGGGTTGATGAATCTCATCCTATTAAATTGGAAATAGCAGGAAAATCCATTGTTGGTAGTTTGCCAGATTTTAATGTGGGTAGGGGAAAATGTGGTGAAATTTCCACGGGTGCACCTGTACCTAAAGGTGCAACAGCTATTGTAATGGTTGAATACACAAAAAGGGATGGAAATTACGTTAATTTCTTTAGATCTGTTTCATCAGGTGAAAACATTGCCCATGCAGGTTCGGATGTCATGGTGGGCGATACCACATTGAGAAAGGGTACAAGGATTACACCAAGGGAGATAGCGGTACTTGCTTCTCTTGGTATTGAT
>CAYSIM010000007.1:10279-23048 GCA_964431165.1 uncultured Thermoplasmatales archaeon
ATTGATAAGGTGAACGTATACAGAAAATTGAATGTGGGCATAATTTCAACAGGTGATGAGATTGTCAGACCAGGGAATATCCTTCTTCCAGGGCAGATATACGATGCAAACAGTTATTCCATAGGTGCAAGGCTTCAGGAAATAGGCGCAATCCCTGTATACTATGGCATAGTAAAGGATGATTATGAATCCATAAAGAATAAGATAATGGAAGCACTTAAGGTGAATGATGTGGTAATTACTTCAGGTAGCACATCTGCAGGAGCAGGGGATGTTATATATTCAGTGATTGGAGATATTGGTGAACTCCTTGTCCATGGATTGAAGATCAAACCTGGAAAACCTACAATAGCAGGTATTAGCCAAGGAAAACTCATTTTTGGTCTTCCCGGATTTCCATTTTCTGCCATTGTTGCATATGAGTTTTTCGTTAAAAGAGTAATTTCAAAATTATCAGGCTATTCCCTTGATGAAGAAAAGGTACGTGGAAAAATGGCCATAAAGGTAAATTCTTCAAGAAATGTTGATGAATTCCTGCCAGTGAGCATAATCTCTAAAAAAGGGGAGCACAGGGTGTATCCAGTTTTCGGGAATTCAGGTTCCATCACCACAATGCTTTATGCCGATGGTATAGTGATGATACCTGAGGGGACGAATTTTATAGATGAGGATGAGGAAATTGATGTAACACTTCTTTCCCAGTCACTTAAACTGCCTGAAATTACGGTGATAGGAAGCCACTGCCCGCTCCTTGAGGAAATTCTATCAGGTTACAGAGCAAAATATATTAAGGTAGGATCAACGGCAGGGTGGTATGCCATAAAGAGGGGTGAAACGGATATTGCAGGAACACATTTACTTGATGATGAAACAGGTGAATATAACATACCATTCCTGGAAAAATTCGGATTAAATAATAGGGCTTTCATAGTCAGGGGCTATGGAAGGGAACAGGGTATAATAGTGAAAAATGGAAATCCTAAGGATATAAAGGGAATAGAGGATTTTCTGCGCGAAGATGTTACCATTATCAACAGGGTGAAGGGATCAGGAACCAGGACACTCCTTGATATACATCTTAAGAAAATTGCAGAGAAGGAATCAATTGATATGGATGAACTCGTTAAGAAAATAAATGGCTATGCTTATGAAGGAAAAACACATTCATCCGTCGCCTCGGCTGTTTCCCAAGGCAGGGCAGATGCGGGAATAGGCTTGAAATACTATGCGCATCTTTACCACCTGGATTTCATTCCTCTTGGGATGGAAATCTTCGACATTCTGGTGAATATAAGCTCAAGAGATAACGCCCGTATTTCAGAGTTAATTGAAATTCTAAAATCAAGAAAACTTAAGGAGATCATAGAGGAAAAATTCCCTGGATACAGTGTTCTGAATGATGGTGGTAGAATTTACGGTATATAGTTTAGTATTAATCTTAAATCTTCACCGTACACGGTGTATGTGGCATTTTTTGCCACCTCAGGAGAAAGTGGGTTGAATGCAATGGATATACCTGCATGGGAAAACATGGGAATATCCACTTCACCATCTCCTACAGCTGCTACCTCATCACTTTTAAGTGAGAATTTATGCTTGAGTTCATGAATCACAAGATCCTTCCTGTAGGGATCTACTCTTACTATACCCCTGCCAGTTATAATACCTTCACTGTCCGTTTCAAGACCATTGGCGAAGTAATCTTCTATCCCAAGTTTCCTGCAAACAATTTCTGCAAGTATGTCAAGACCGCCTGTTATAACCGCAATCCTTTTTCCATCATCCTTCAATTTTTTTATAGTTTCCAAAGCTCCATACGTTAATTCCATTCTTTCAAATATCCTTGACAGCTTTTCCCTTGTGAGATGCGGATCCTTTGATTTCCATAGCATTACATCCAGGTACATGAAAGTTGGATAATCTATCCTCTTTTCATTGAATAACCTGATATTCTCGCTGTTATCAGTTCCAAAATGTCTGTGAACGAAATACCAACTGCTCTTGCATCTTGTGAGAACACCATCCATATCGAAAACAACCAGCTTAATCATACTTCATGCTATCTATACCCAATGGCTCATCCAATACTGTTTCAAAAACGACTATGGTCATTGTCTTTTCTACTCCCTCAATATTCCTCATTTTTTCTACAACGAGATCCCCTATTTCTTCCACCGTTCTTCCCCTTACCTTTACCATCAGATCCCATTCACCTGCAATTATGTGCACTTCCTCCACATTTTTCATAACAGATATTTTTTTTGCCAGAGCCCTTTGGGAAACTTTGAAAGATGGTGAAAAGCCTACAAGTACAAATGCTGTAACATTTAAATCGAAGTTCTTGTAATTGAGAAGAGGTATGATCTTCCTGATCACATTTTCTTTCATCAATTTCTGTATTCTATTGTATACAGTAATTCTCGGTATATTTGTTTCCTTGGATATTTCACTTACCTGCGCCCTACCATTTTTTGACAGCACTTTAAGTATCTCAATGTCCTTTTTGTCCAGCTGCATATATTTACTTTAAACATAATTTATTTTTAAGTTTTTCGATTAAAATTTCATTTGTTTAAAAATTTTTATTTAAAATAACATTTTGTATAATTTTTCTTTAAAAATCTTAATAAATGAAATATATTTTTCATAACTATGGAACAAACATACATTAACGTGGAAGAGTTGCATAGATTGAATCCTACTAGGATTGGGAAGAAAAGGAAAATACTGGAAGTGCAATCTATAATTCTATGGAGATTATCTGAATTTTTCCTCAAGGAAAATTTCAGATGGATGCTTCCTGTCATTACATCGAAGGTGACAGATCCTCTCTGGCCCGATCCAGCTGCTTCAATAGAGAAAAGGCTAGAATTTGAAATTTATGGGGAAAATGTCAGGCTTACACAGAGCATGATAGTTCACAAAATCATTGCCTGCTCCCTTCTTTATGATAAGATTTTCACATTCTCCCCGAACGTAAGAATTGAAAGACGTGATAGAATGTTTACAGGAAGGCATCTTTATGAGTTCACACAGCTGGACTTTGAAATGAGGGAGTTCTCATCAGCAGATGTAATGCATTTTGTTGAAAGGATGTTAAAGAGTGCTCTTCTAAATCTTGATAAAAAAACGGATATTCTGGAAGGAGAATGGGAAAAGTTTGATGCTGAGGAGCTTGAATCGAGGTTTGGCAAAGACTGGGATTCTAAGATTCAAAATCACATTGATGTACCTGCCTGGGTAGTGAACATACCAAGGGAATTCTATGATTTTCAGGATCCTGAGACAGGGGTATGGGATAACTATGATCTCTATCTACCAAGTTTTGGTGAGGTGCTTTCAGGTTCGAGAAGAGAAATTTCATATTCAAGACTGCTGGAAAAAATGGAAAGGGATAATATTAAAAAGGAAAATTATAGAATATTCCTTGAGCTTTCAAGGGATGGGAAATTGAAAAATTGTGCCGGTGCAGGAATAGGAATTGAGAGATTGATCGCATGGGTTTCTGGAGAAGATGATGTGGCTAAAGTTCAGGTTTTCCCAAGAAAACCAGGCATTGTCACTGACCTTTAATATATTCTTTATTTGAATCCCTTGAGCACATAAATTTTAGGAGGCTTGGATAGAGTGGATAGAAGAGCATACTTCCACCAACTTCGTATTTTTTTTCAGCTTCTGTTACATCCACAACCATGTGATCACTGCTGCCACCCAGTATCTCTACACCTTTATCCAGAGGTATAAGTTGATCGAATTCCACATCCTGCTTTCCAAGTGCAAGGATTGCCCTCTTTCTCATTCCCCTGTCCCTGTGCACAGGTGTGTTACCAAATGCATCCCTTCCTATTATGCCATAGGGCAGTGATGGTTTTTCCCTTAACTCTATAATCTCAGCCTCTATTGTAAATGTATCCTGCCTCAGATAATCTATATTCCTGTTTCCGGTGGTATCATGGCCTATGAGTATCGCCTCACCAATCCTTAACTGTGTTATTCCCTGAATGCCATTTTTTTCAAAAAGGTGTATTGTATCTGTGGCACCGCCCGAGACAACATTTATTTCTATCCCACTTTTCTCAAGCTTTTCCTTTACCTTCAGGAGTTCAAGGAGCTTTTCTTCAGTAGGAACCACTCCACCGAAGCACCCTAGATTTGTACCTATGCCTGAAAGTGCAATACCATCTTTCTTTAAAGTCAAAGCAAAGTCAAGGGTTTCATCAGGCATTACCCCTTCTCTCAGATCCCCCAGTTCCACCATCATGATTAATTCAAATTTTTTGTTCATCAATTTTGCTTGTCTCGATATGGCCCTTGCTATTTTAAGTTCAGTTATAAAAGCTCCATCGGCATATTTTACTGTACTTCTAATTTCAGATATCTGGGGTGACCTTATCTGAAATATTTTTTCTTTTATACCCTCCCTTCTCATCCTTACAATATTTGAAATTCTTGAATCACCGAGTAATTCTATGCCCGATTCTATCATTGCTTTTGCAATCTCTGTATCACCGCAAACACCCTTGGTAATGCCCATTATTTCAATGCTTTTCAGTCTATTCTTCAAAGTTTTGGCGTTGTGGGAAATCCTATCAATAAAGATATTAATTTTTGGCAACATTTCAGGAAATATTTTTGAGTGATTTTTCAATTATTTCTAGTGCAATATTAACTTCTTCCGGACCAACTATGAGCGGAGGCCTGAACCTTATTCCCTTTTCACCAGTTTTTAGCATGAGTAAACCATTCCTGTATATTTCATCAAACGCTTTATCCCTCATTGCCGTGTTTGGTAAATCGAAGGCATCCATAAGACCTCTTCCCCTCACATTAAAGATTTTATCGGGCATCTTTTCCTGAAGTTCCCCTAGACCCTTTATGAAAATATTTCCAGTTTTTTCCGCATTTTCGAGAAGTCTATCTTCACTTATTATTTCAAGGACCTTCTTGGATTTCACCATGTCAACAAGATTCCCGCCCCATGTGGAGTTTATTCTGCTTGAAACTTTAAATACATTATCCTCCACTTCATCCACCCTAGGGCCTACCATTATTCCGCATACCTGTGATTTCTTACCGAATGCTATTATATCAGGTTTAACATCAAAATGCTCATGTGCCCACCATTTTCCCGTTATACCCATTCCGCTCTGTACCTCATCCACTATGAACATGATTTCATTCTTTTTTGTTATTTTTTCAACTTCCTTAAAGTATTCCTTCCTGAAATGATTATCTCCTCCCTCACCCTGTATTGGCTCCATTATGAATGCTGCTATATCATCAGGGCTTTCTTTTAGGGCATTTTCCATTTCCTCAATGCTTTTTTTCTCAAGTTCTTCCACCTTTTTTAAATTCTCCTTATTCAGTGGGAATGTTATCTTTGGATTTGTTATCCTTGGCCAGTTGAATTTAGGGAAATACTGCGTTTTCCTGGGATCGAATGTGTTCGTGAGCGAAAGAGTATATCCTGATCTTCCATGGAATGCTTCCCTGAGATGTATCACCTTGTAACCTCTTTCTTCTTTGTAACCCTTTTTGAAATTTTTCCTCACCTTCCAGTCAAATGCTGTTTTAAGAGCATTTTCTACAGCAAGGGCACCACCATCTATGAAGAAGAAATATTTCATATAGGATGGTGTGGCCAGTCTTGAGAGCGTATCAACAAATTCAGCCATTTCAACAGTATAAATATCGCTATTTGTAGGTTTATTTATTGCTGCCCTTTCTATCTTTTTTAAAAATTCAGGATCGAACATCTTTGGATGGTTCATACCCACAGCATTTGTGGCAAAAAAACCGAAGAAATCAAGATATTTCTTATCAAACCTTGAATCGTATATCCATGGTCCCCTGCTCTTTTCAAGATCTAGTACCATGTCAAAACCATCGGCCAAGATCCTTTTTCCCAATACCTCATGAACTTCCTTTGGAGTGATCATATTTACGGTAAATACAAAGTCCAATATAACACTTATTGGGTTTCCTGCGAATCTTCAAGACCCAATCCAAGATATTTTGATATTTCCTTATACCTGTTCCTTATTGTTACCTCTGTTACACCTGCTACCTCTGCAATCTCTTTTTGTGTCCTTATCTGATTTTTCAATGTTGATGCTATGTAAATTGCGGCTGCAGCCACACCAGTTGGCCCCTTTCCAGAAGTAATACCAAGCTCTCCTGCTTTCCTGATTATTTTTTCGGCCTCATCCTGTACACTTTTGTCAAGGTTTAATTTGTTGCAGAACTGTGCAATGTATGAATTGGGGGAAGTAGGTTTCAGATTCAGTTTTAGTTCTTTTGTTAAATGCCTGTATGATCTACCAATTTTTTTCTTATTTATTTCCGCGGACTTGGCCACTTCATCCAGGGTCCTGGGCATGTTTACCTGCCTGCATGCAGCATATATGCTAGCAGCCACTATACTTTCAATGCTCCTTCCCCTTATAAGATTCTTTTCCACAGCCTTCCTGTAAATTACGGCTGCTGTTTCCCTTATATCCTTTGGTATGCCCATCTTGCTTGATATTGCATTCAATTCCTGCAGGGCAATGGAAAGATTCCTTTCGGCAGAATTGCTCACCCTTATCCTCTGATGCCATTTCCTCACCCTGTATATCTGTGCCCTGTTCCTGTGGGGTATTCTCTTTCCGTATGAATCCTTGTTGGACCATGAGATTTCCGTTGCAAGACCTTTATCATGGCTGAGATATGTCATTGGAGCTCCTGTTCGTGCCCTTCTTTCCTCCTGTTCGCTATCAAAGGCCCTCCATTCCGGACCCTGATCTATAAATGAATCTTCAATAACATATCCACAATTCTGACAAATCATCTCTCCCCTCTCATAATCAATTATAAAATGTGTGGAACCACATTCAGGACATTTAATCTGGTCCTCATCTATTTTTTTACTCATCAGAACCACCTGAATTTTTGTTTTCTTACATAGATGGCATTATATTAATCTTTCCAAACTTTTACTCAATTTTTTCAACTCATCTGGATCTGTGGTAATGAAGATATTTTCATCCTCCGTGGAAACCACCCTTATAGGGAACCTGAGAGGATGAGAAATGAAATACGCCTGGGAATATTTTCCATTTTTAGGTTTTTCCGCATTTATTATGAATTCTATCTCCTTTTCATTAAGTTTATAAAAATTTTTCATAGATTCACTTATCAACGAATGTTTGAAAATAACATGCATCAGAGAATTGTTTGCCATTGATCTACCGAATGGATTTTCAAGGAAATCATCCACCTTTTGTGAAATTATATTCATACCGCATTTCCATCTCCTCACGTGCCTGAACATAGAATCGAGGAAAATGGCAGAATATTCATTCTTGAGTAATTTCCATGCTTCATCCACCACTACCATCTTTTTTTCATAATTCCTGGAAATTTTCCCATAGATATGTTCAAGAATTATGGCCATATAGAGGGTGAGGTATTCATCGTTCAGTCTTGAAAGGTCGAAAGATATGATCTTTCTTTCAAGATTTACGGAGGTTTGGGAATCAAGATACTTAAGTGAACCTGAAAAAATTCTTTCCAGGAGTGTATAGAATTCCATTTCCCCCTCCTGTTTTATCATTTCTAGGAGATCCGAAATTGTTGGATCCTCCTTTTTTCTGTAAAGCTTGGTAAGTAAAGAATCAAGCAGAGATCTTTCATTCCTTTTCATATCCATTATGATTGAAAAGATATTTTTCAACCTCACAACCTTTTCCCTGAAATTTTTTCTATCGTCAAGATCAAGGGGGTTTATTTCATATCCCTTTTCACCTACCTTTACAACGGTGCCGTTGAGTAATTTTACAAGCGAAGTGTATTCACCCATAGGATCTAGTATATAGACAAAGAGGTCTGGATCATTTATCACCTCCCTAAGTATCATCAATTTAACAAAATATGACTTTCCAAATCCCGTGGTTCCTGATATGATGTAATGGCTAGAGGGAAATATCCATCTGTTGAATATAACAGGTGAATTGTTCTTTTCATTTACACCGTAGAAAATACCACCCTCCATCTCAATGTAGTCCTGAAGAAATGGAAAGAATGCTGCCAGTGCATGCGTATGTATGTAATGACCCTTTTCACTGTTGATACCATAGCCGGGCAATAGGTTCCTGAATGCCTTTTCCTCTCTATAATATGGTCTGTAGAATTTGAACATATGTTTTTTTAATTCATGGCCGAGCTCCCTATAAAACCTTTCACTTTCATGAAAGGTATCCCCCTTCGGGTAGAATTCCAATGAAAATTCGTAAACATGTCCCTTACCTGAAATTATGTAGTCCTGCAATTCCCTAACACTTTCTATCCTTCTGGAAATTTTTCTCAATTTTGAGGATATTACTTTACCTTGGGAAATTTCCGCATTTAATTTTTCATTATCCGAATCAAGTATTTCCATCACCAGGGAATCGTCAAGGGGAAAAATATGCATAGATATTTCCCATTTTTCCTTTGAGGATAGGAAGCTATTCATCAGGCCGAATGAAACAGTTTTAGGTAGATCATCCACCACAACGGGCATATAGTATTTTTCATCAGCTTTTATGTGCCTTTTTCCAAATATTACTTCACCCATTTCCATACACCTTTTAAACTATTGAGCAATTGCAAAATTAGTGCAGAGAAGGAAATGAAGAAAATCTTATTATTCAAAGGAGAAATTAGAATTATTATGGAGAGAATTATCACGGATGAAAATATTAAGTAATTTTTTCTTAAAAATAGATTATATTCAAGTGCCATGATGTTGATGAATAACCATCCCCAGAGATCGCTGGAAAAATAGAATAAAATAGTGGACACAAGGAGGGATGAATTCAATACCAATGAAAAATCATCATTTTTCATGCTATTTCCTCTACAATTTTTTTAAATTCATAAAAATTCAATCTCCTGCATCTAAGTCCCATGGATTCTAGTGATTTTATTACGTAATTTACATTTTCTTCCAGCATGTTTTTCGATTTACTGTAATCCATGCTTCCAACAATATATTTTTCAGTTATAACCAGAAGAAAAATTTTCTTTGAAAAATTATTTTTGAGATTTTTTATTAACTCCATTTGGCTCCTGATTATTCTTTCAAGAGTTGGATTCTTTGAGTAATAAGTGACTTCGTATTGGGCTTTTAATGAAAAAATATAAATGGATAGGGAAAAATCTATTCCATTAAGAAATTTGCAGTATGATTCATAAACAGAATTTCTGGATTCATCATCAAAAAAATCTATACTTATGCCATCAACAACTATGGCTGCATTCAATCCTTCGCTGCTCCTCCAGCATCCTTCTTCATGTGAAATTATATAGGTCTCAGTTATATCATCAAATTGCAATACTTTTCTGAAAATTTTCCATTTTATATAATGTACAAAAAATATATCAAAATCCATGCCATGGAATTTATATTTCATCAACAAAAATGGTAAAGGTATTAAAAAAATTAACCAAGGTGAAAAAACTATGGAAAAATAAATAATAGGGAGGGAGTAAATTATTATTCTACTTATCTGAAAAAGTGAATAGTTCATGATATAATTTTCAAACCCAATGGGTTCTGGAATATCCACTGAAATTGCCATAGTTACTTACCCCCCGATTTAGGAAGAAGATTCAACCCTTTCCCCGCATTAAATGCATCCTTCGTTGCACCTACAATTTTTTCACCAGATATTATTGGTGGTATATATGCCCTGAAGGAAATGTTCCCAGTAAATTTTCCTGAAAGTGAAACAAACCTTGGCACCAAAGAGGCTACTACAAATATGGATGTCCAGAATATGGGATCCATTATAAGTCCAAGGAAAAGAATTATCAATGCCATGAAGAATATTTCGAATGTTTTGTCAATGAATGAAAGCCAGATCATTTTACCTAAAGTTTCTGTCCTGGGAAGAACAAGCATAAGGGATGCCATTGGCAGAATAATTATTATGAAATAAATCCAGACTAGCCTTATAACAAGTATGATAGTGAAAATGAGCATGGAGGATATTAAGGAAATTAAGATTAAAAATTCCAGGAATCCATTGGAAGCATAGTTGGATAAGTTGAAGTTTGCAAAATAATTCCAAGGCCAATATTGTAATGATACTACTCCCTGATATGGTGTTGGAAAACCGCTCCAGTTTATGTTTAAACCGGAATATACAAATGTATAAAATGTTCTGCCAATGTAAAAAACTATGTCCACTATAAAAAGTGATGCGTATGAAAGTATTATTCCGACAAAAATTCTTGGGACATATTCCCTGAATCTTCCTATGCCAAAAAAGTTGTGATTTATAATATAAGAAAAAGCTGATAATATCAAAAATATTGAAAATAAAGGCACAACAACATAATTAAGTATTATCACACTTATATTTACTGAAAAATCCATTCCTATCTGTGCATATGTTTGGTAACCTGGAGAAAATGTTGAAGGTATCCAAATGGGCTTTAATGATGGTAGGTTTCCATTGTTTAAAGGATAGGGAAATGAAAAATTTGGGTTAAGGAACTGGAATATGAAAAATTCCCATAGCATTCCTACTGCAGAAATCAATAAAATATTTAGTGAAAGAAAGAGCTGTGTAAGTACCCCATTAACAATCTGACCTATATCCAGCAAATATTTCACCCATGCGCTATGTATCCTATTATATTCACTATTATAGAGGCACCAAGTATTATCACCGATGCAATTAGCATAGTGGGGAGATCATGTTTGAATTTTATCATACCCTCCCTGTCATCCTTGTGGAGGAAAAGAAAAACACCCTCCCATATCCACATTATGGAAAGGATTGATATTGCTATTGTATTAACAACAAATGTTAGTCTTGACATCATATTTCTGAGATCCTGTGTTGCATTTCCATAGGAATTTGTCACAGTTATTTGTGAAGCATTGCTGACGCTAAAGCTAACGGTACTGAAGATCAATGCCTGGAGTATAAATATAATAACTAAAAATTTCACATTTTCACCCCCTAATTCTAGAATGTAAATGTTATATATAAAATTTATTTTATAGAATTTATAATTCTTATAAATCTTATAATCCATTCCGTTAAAATTATATATTAATAATTAATTATGGATTTATGAACGAGGGGAACTGGGCTTCCATAGGGATTAAGAGGGGGACGAAGGAGATTTTAAATAAAGTATCATCGGAAATAGTTCACGAACTGGAAAGATGGGATCTTACATGGGATGATATTGTGCTCTATCTTTCGTATATTTATCTAAAAAATAAGGATAAGAATTTTTCAATGGAAATAGATATTAATAATTATTATAATAAAGATGATATTGAAAAAATAAGGAAAAAACTTAAGATCATTTAAGAATTTCAAATATAAACCAGGTATTCTCACCCACATCCAGTTCCTGAACTACTCTGCACTCTTTATTGTCAAGATAAAATATTTTATCATCTTTTATTTCCTTCCATAAAGGATCTGATAATTTTAATGGAATTCCATAGTAAGGGGGTTCTTCTGACATTTTACATATTTCTACTTCCCTTTTTATTTTTTTATTTTTGTCTTCTAGTTTCAAGGGCAGACCCCCCTATTTCCTATGGAACTATCTTTGGTTTTGTTACCTCAGCTTTCATTTTCTTTCCCCTTATATCTATATAGACAATATCACCTACCTTTACATCCTTTTTAATATATCCAAGTCCTATTCCAATCTTAAGTACAGGAGACATCGTACCGCTTGTAATTGTTCCTACCCTTTTATCATCTTTATAAATTGCATATCCATGTCTAGGAATTCCTTGTTCTATCATCTTAAAACCTCTAAATATTTCATGATCCTTATTTTTCATTTCAAGCAATGCCTGTTTACCTATGAATTCATGATCATAATTAATTATCCATGAAATAGATGCTTCAATAGGTGTTCTATCCATATTAAAATCTGTACCACTCAACAACATACCCTTTTCCATTCTCAAGGTATCCCTTGCTCCCAGACCACAAGGTTTCAAATTCAATTCTTTTCCATATTCTAGCAAAAGCTGCCATATTTCTACTGCATATTCATTTGGAAATATTAACTCAAAACCATCTTCACCAGTATACCCTGTTCTGGATATGAAAATTTTTCCATAAGGTATAAAATTATCTCCTCTATTTTCTATTTCTGCAAATGGTATAAAATCGAATGTAAATGTTTTCATTTTTGAATAATCATATTTAGTTAATTTTTCCATCACTTTCTGAGCTTTTGGTCCCTGTACAGCTATACTTGCATATAATAAAGATCTATCGTATATTCTTACATTATAACCAGATGATTTTTCCATTATCCATCTATATATTTTTTCAGCTGTAGCAGCATTAGGTACTAACAAATATTTTTCTTTATTTACTTTGTATACAATTGTATCATCCAGCATTATACCATGTTCATTTAAATATGCTGAATACTTAGCTTCATTATTAGACATTAAAGAAACTTTTGTAGGTAACAAATAATCTAAAAACTTCTCACTTTCTTGTCCCTCTATTACTATGTCCCCCATATGTGATACATCAAAGATGCCAACGTAATTCCTTACAGTTAAATGTTCATCTATAATACCAGAATATTCTAGAGGCATTGAAAAACCTGCAAATTCTATCATTCTTGCCCCAAGTGAAACATGTTCATCATATAGAGGTGTTTTTTTAACCATATCTTTTCACCTATAATCATAATGCATAAAGAAGATATAAATCATTCTTTTCCACTGGAAAGACCCCCCACACTC
>CAYSIM010000008.1:0-4787 GCA_964431165.1 uncultured Thermoplasmatales archaeon
CGGTTATTACACCTTTTAAATTTGCATCATCATCAACTACAGGGAAAGCATTTATTTTTGTTAAGGTAATCATGCGAAAAACAACCTTTAAGGGTGTAGATTCATGTACAAGAATGCAGGGTTGTTTTATGAAGTTTTCTACAGGATCCTGCACCTTTTTTTCATATATTAGTTTAAGGTAGTCGTAGGGGGTAACTATACCAACCACATTTTTTTTGTCATTAATTACTGCAATATGTCTTCTCTTTGTTGAAAGGAATATTTCAACACCTTTGGAAATTGGTGAATCTAGTGTTAATGTGGGCATATTTTCCCTCATAATGAGCGCTACCTGATCCTCCTTAGGATGTTCAAAAATATCCCTTCTCGTGATCATTCCAAGATACCTTTTATTTTCATCCACAACGGGCAAACCAGTAATATTATGTTTTACCATAAGCCTGAGAGCATCATTCCTAGATGCCGGTGCTTTTAGCACTATGGGATTCTTTGTCATTATGCTTGAAATCTTTTCTGCCATTGGATTCTTCACCTCTCTTGATCTTATTCTTAATTTTAAGCTATTATATTAAATTATTCTCTCATATTTTCTACTACCAAAATTTAAATAAAAAGATATATTAAGGAAGAGCGATGAATGAAGATCTATCTTTCAAGGTAATTTCAAAGGGTAAGGATTTTATCTGGGTAGAGGTGCTTAATTACGACAATACAATACTCAGGCCTCTCGTGAAAGAAATAGCAAATGATCCAATGGTAGTGGAAAGTAAATATAACATTGAGCATCCACAACTTGATAATCCTAGAATTTACATCAGGGTAAAGGAGGGAAAACCTCAGGCCGCACTTAAAAGAGCTTTAAGAAAGCTTGAGAAAACATTTGAAGATCTTGAAAATGAGGTAAAAAAGAGTTTATAATTTTCCCGATACTATTTCTATCTTTGGTGATGGAAGGAATTCAATTTTTCTGAGTTCTTTTGGTATTAATACATGTATATAGATATCATCGAATGGCTTTTCCTGGAACATTTCTATTTTTCCATTGTATTCTAGGTAGAGCAGTGAAAGCATAGTTTTAATAGAATCTTCTTTTGAACCATCCTCTATCTGTCTTTTTGAAAATTCATCTTCCATTTCCGCTATTCTGTTCCACACATCCTTTATGTCTTCCTCAAGTGTATCCTTGTGCATCCTTTCTCCTATCATTATTCTGTATTTATTTTCCATTTCTTTCTTTTCAATAATTTCCTTCTTTTTAATTTCAGATTCGTTTATGGCTTCCTTGAGAGCGCTTAATAGTTCACTTAGCGTAATCTGCCTTTTATTTCCATGCCTCACCGGTTCTGAAATGGGACTTGCATTTATTATTGCATCGGTTACATCGTAACTGTACTCTTCAGAGGGCGAAATTTCATATGGTGTCCATTCACCATAGAAGTCTTCTTCCTCTGGTGAGAATTTTTCAAGCAATTTTTCACTTTTCAAATAGAGTATTTCCCATGCCATGTGAATGAGTTTTCCTGCTGTAATAAAATCTATTAGATTCTCTTCCTTTACCTTTTTCAGAAAAAGATTTGTAAATTTAACCAGATCAATATCCATAGGGTTAAAATTCTCATCTATTACAAGCTGAAAAGCCATTGCGATTGTTTTCATTTTAGGATCTTCGATTGATACATAATAATTTTCTCTATTTTTTTTCATTTCATCCAGTAAATGTATCAAGGTCCCGTCATCTATTCCAGAATTAAATATCTCCTTCAATATTTCACTGTCCATAGGACTTTGCCTCCTCCAGATATGTTTCTTCAAACACCTTTGATATGCCATCCTGTGTAATAGTTACACCAATCATATGGTCAGCATACTTCAGAACAGCCTTTCTTAGGGAGACAACTATAAACTGGGCGTTCTTTGAATTCTCCTTAAGTATTCTGGCAATGTTCTCAGCATTCCACACATCGAGGAACATATCTGATTCATCGAATAAATAGAATGGTGAAGGATCATACTGCTGTATTGCCAATATGAACGTAAGTGCGGTAAGGCTTTTTTCACCGCCGCTCAGAGCCTCCAACCTTATCATCTTTTTGCCCTTAGGTTTTGCCTTTATCACAAGGCCACCTGCGAATGGATCATCCTCATTTTCAAGGTACATTACTGCTTCTCCACCATTTGTAATTTCCGAATATATCCTGGAAAAGTTCTCCCTTATTGCTCTGTAGACTGTAATAAGTCCTTCCTTCTTTTTCTGGGATAGTTCATTCATAAGTGAAAGGAGATTTTTCTTTTCTTCCACCAGATTTGAATAGTTATTTTTTAATTCTGTGAGCCTTTTACTTTCAGATTCATACTCTTCTATGCTTTTCATATTAACAGGTTCAAGTGATAGCATTGTTGTTTCACAGTATTCTATTTTCTTTTTCAATTCAGACACACCTTCAACAGGATCCTTTACATCTATTCCCATGAGTTTAAATTCGTTTTCAGCTTCATTCAAAAGTCTGGAATTTTCATTTAATCTAGCTTTGAGTGTTATTATAAAATCATTTTTTCTGTTTATATCCTCATTTATCTTCTGCACTTCACCCTCAAGGGAAAGAATTTTAGAATTTATACCATCCCTTTCAGCAAGTTTCTTCTTAATCGATTCCTCTATCGATGAGTTAACTTCTTGGAATTTTTTCAATTTAATTTCATTTTCTCCCAATTTCTTTGAGAACTCTTCAAGATCCTTTGATTTCTGTTCTTTCTCCTTTTTCAGTTTATCAAGTGAGCTCTCTGTTGATTTGAGTGTTTTAGAAATTGTATCTATTTCATGATCCATATCCTTAATTAACATCTTTAATGTTTCAAATTCCTTAGTTTTATTTTCCAACTCATTTTTTAGATATCTCAACCTATTCTGTATTTCTTCAGGTGCAAGTTCAGCCATTCTGATTGTGGCTGAATTATAATCCTTCTCTATGAACTCCAGCTTCTCACTTTCTTGCTTTAACTTTTCATTTATTTCCTCTAGCCTCCTGTTTAGCCTTTCCCTCTCCTCATATTTTTTCTTAAGATTTTCATTCAATTTTTCCATTTTTTCTTTGTTTTCCTTTATCAATTTTTCATATAAAGAAGGATCCTCCGTTTTATTCCTGGACATCTCCTGTATCATATTCCCCATTTCATCCAGTTTCTTCAACACTTCTTTATATTCTTGGGAAAGAGCTTCTTTCTTTTCTACAGACTCTCTAAGTTCCTTTGAGATTGAATCAATATCACCTATTACAAGTGATCTTTCATTTCTCTGAACCATACCACCTGTAATTGCACCACTTGCCTCTATCAACTGACCGTCAAGGGTAACAATTCTTACACCACCCATTAATCTCCTGGCATTTGTAAGATCCTGGACTATAACCGTATCACCAAAAACGTACCAAAGGGGACCTTCTATCTCCTTATCGTATGAAATTTTTTCAAGTACAAGACCTACACTTTTTTCATCTTTTATTACAAGCAAAGCCTTTCCCCTTGGTCTTCCAGGAACCATTTTATTTATAGGGAGAAATGTGGCAATGCCTTTCCTATTCTGCTTAAGGTAGTCAATGCATATTTCTGCAACTTCATCGTTCTCAACAACTATAGAATCCAGCCTGTTACCTCCTGCCACCTCTATAGCAAGTGAAAGATTTTCGGGATACCTTATCAGTTCCCTTACCGTTCCCCTTATTCCACGGATTATACCCTTATCCCTTGCCTCAAGAAGGAAATATATGGATTCCATATTTTTGTTCGATTCTAATCTCGCCTTTGATTTTTCGTAATTCCTTGTCAAAGAAAGTATTTTAGCCTCAAGTTTCTGTAGTTCTTCCCTGAGCTCTACTTCCCTGTTCTTTAGATTATAGTAAAGATCCTGGAAATCTCTGTATTTCTTCTTGGATTCATTTTCATTTCTCTTAATCTCTGAAAGCCTCCATTCAGCATCTTTAATATTCAATTCAATGCTTTTTATCTCTTCTTCAATTGATGCTATTTCCTCGTAGATCTTTTTAACTGCTTCATCCTTTGCACTATATTCTGCTTTCAGAGATGTTACTATTTCATTTTCCTTCACAAGATCCTTCTGCCTTGATATTATATATTCCTGTAGTTCTTTCATTTCCTTAGAAGAATTTGCTATTTTTTCTTCAAGGGATCTTAGCTCATCCTTTTTTGCAGAAATTGTTTTTTCTGTATTTTCAAGTTTTTTAACTTCCTCCTGCTTTCTCTTTGTTTTTTCTTCCAATTCCTTAGATAAGGCCTTCCTTTGTGTATCCAATGATTTTATCTCATAATCTATTTCTCCCAGCCTGGCCTGAAGGTCTTCCACCTTCATCTTCTGTCTTCCTATCTCTAGTCTGAGATCATCCATAGCTGCCTTTAATTTTATCTGTTCCTCATTACCAAATTTGGAAATTTCTTCATTTATTTTTTCAAGATTCTTTACCTGCATTTGCCTTTCATTTTCCATCTCAAATATTCTTCTTTTCAGGGTTTCAATTTCTATGGTTATTTTTTCAATTTCCCTATTATCTCCTTCAATCTCGCTTTTCAACTGTTGTATTTTCTTATATTCAAGCTTTGCCTTCGATTCCATCAGCTCCTTTTTCAATTCAAGATACCTGAGTGCAACATTTCTGTCCTTTTCAAGTGTATTTAATCTATCCTCTATCTCTTTCATCAATACTTCTAATTTTCCCATATTTTCTTCTGTTTCTTCCTTTTTCTTCTGGGCATTCATTATTTCTTCATCATATTTT
>CAYSIM010000008.1:4837-12622 GCA_964431165.1 uncultured Thermoplasmatales archaeon
CTATCCTGGTAACATCACCCTGCTGAACTATGTTATAACCATCGGCAAAGATCTTAGCCTTTGAAAGTAATGTAGTAAAATCCTGCAACTTAGCCTTTTCATCATTGATGTAAAAATAGCTGTTATAATCCTCTTCATTTTCACCTTTCCTAACTATCCTGGTAAATTTTACCTCATCCGAATCAATGGGTATTTCTCTGTCAGAATTATCAAATACTAAAGATACTTTACAATAATCTGAAGGTTTCCTTTCCTTTCCACCATTGAAAATAAGATCCGTTAATTTCTGGGCACGTAAAACCTTGGAACTTTTAGGTCCAAGAACAAAAAGTATAGCATCGGAAATATTACTTTTTCCAGAACCATTTGGGCCACTAACAGCTTTAAATCCTTTTTTAAATTCTATTACTGTCCTTCTCCCAAAACTTTTGAAATTTTCCATTTCAAGCAATTTAAGGAACATTATATCACCTGTCAGATTTTTGTCATCTACATGTATGATATACATATGCCATTATATAAATTTTATGGTATTTTTAACCTAAAATCACAAAGATGTTAAATATTCAAAGATATTAACAAAATTCATGGTAAATGAAAACGATATTATAGAGGCGCTAAAAACGGTAATAGATCCAGAAATAGGTTTAGATGTTGTAAACCTTGGATTAATCTATGAACTAAAGATTGAGGAGGATAATGTATACATTAAAATGACAATGACTACTCCTGGATGCCCTCTCACCGCCTGGATACTTGCAGATACAGAAAATAAAATAAGGCAAATACCAGGGGTAAAAGATGTTAAAATTGACCTTGTCTGGGATCCACCCTGGTCTGTTGATAGAATAAGTGAAGAAGCAAGAAAACTCTTGGGTCTATAATCAAATATCAAAAATTACCCTTAATTTACCCTTTGGGTCCACATATAATAAATGATAAGTAACGGCCTTTACACTCATTTTTGAACCATGTTTTTCACGCACATATCTTTCGCCGCAAAGATTGGCAGTTAATTTATTTCCTGAAATGATTACCTTTAAATTAGAAAATACAAAATTTTCTGCATCAAAAACGTATAGTATTTCTGAAAGAAATTTTACAAGGAGTGATTCGAGATCCTCTGCTTCAATTTCAAATTTTTTTCTTTCAATACATGTAACATTTTCTATATCTACCATTAAGGACATTAAACCGAAAGCAGCCTCTGAAAATGCTTTTTCCAAATTTTCACTTTCAACCTCCAATCCAATGTCTGCTGTATGTTCAAAAATTTTAATCATAGATTAAAAAATATGAAAACAAATTAAAACTTTTGGAAAGAAAAATTCGAAATTTATATAAAAAATATATGATCAGAATATTACTTTTTGTATGGAATTATTTATATTATAAATTAAAAATTATAAAATCTAATAAAATTTTTAGACAGCGGGCGCAGGGGGATTTGAACCCCCGACCTACAGCTTAGGAGGCTGCCGCCCTATCCATGCTAGGCCATGCGCCCTTCAATAGACCATACATTTTCATTACAAAAATTTTGCGATTTAGGAGATTTAATTTTAATTTAGTGAGAAAATTTAATGAAATAAAAATAATGATAAAAAAGATTAAAATGTAGTTTCCAATTTCAAGGCAATGAAAAGATACCTAATAGGAATTGACATAGGTGGAACATTTACAGATATTGTAATCTTTGATTCTTTAAAAAATAAATTAGAAGTGATCAAAGTACCAAGTACCCCTAATCCAGAAAAAGCAGTACTTGAAGTCATGGAACACTTAAATATTAATGGAGAAGAAATTTTGATGATAAATCACGCTACTACAGTGGCCACAAATGCACTTTTGACAGGTACTAATCTCCCTAAAGCAGCTCTAATTACAACCTATGGTTTCAGGGATATTCTTGAAATAGGGAGACAAAGAAGGGCAGAAATATACAATCTTAATTTCCATAGAACAAAGCCTCTCGTTCCAAGGAAGTATAGATACACTGTGAGAGAAAGGATCCTTTATGACGGCAATATCTATAAAGATCTTAATTACAATGATCTTGAGAAAATAAAGTCAAAAATTAAATCTGGAGGTATTGAAACAATAGCTGTTTCTTTTATTAATTCATATGCTAATCCTATCCATGAAAACAAAGTAAAGGATTATTTTTCTGATTTGAAAATAAATATTTTTCTTTCATCTGAAGTGGATCCACAGTACAGAGAGTATGAGCGAACAAGCACCACTGTAGTAAACGCCGTTTTATCACCCATTGTTACTACATATTTGAAGAATTTAAAAGATGGACTTAATTCCACTGGAATACATTCACCTGTTTATGTGATGAGTTCCAATGGTGGTCTCAATACAATTGAATATGCATCTAAAATGCCAATTTCCATAATAGAATCCGGTCCGGGGGCAGGTGTTATGGCCTCACTACAACTTTCAAGAGAATTGAAAATAAAAAATGTGATCACATTTGATATGGGTGGTACCACGGCTAAGGCTGGCACAATAGTTAATGGAAAAGTCGAAATATCCAGTGAATTCGAAGCTGCTGGCAAAACACACAGTGGAAGATCAATTAAGGGAAGCGGTTATGCAGTAAGATATCCATTCATAGATCTTGCGGAGGTAAGTTCTGGTGGGGGGACAATTGCCTGGCTAGATGATGAAAATGTTCTGCATGTTGGACCAGAGAGTGCAGGATCCTATCCTGGTCCAGCAGCCTATGGAAAAGGAGGAGATGACCCTACTGTAACAGATGCGAACATAATCCTGGGAAAATTGCCGGAATACTTACTTGGTGGAAAAATGAAAATTTTCCCAGATTTGTCCTTTAAGGCAATGAAAAAATTATCTATTCCTCTAAGTATGGATGAATTTAAAGTATCTAGGGGCATAATAGATCTTGCAAACAATACAATGGCGAAAGCAATATCAATAGTTACCTTAGAAAGAGGAAGGGATCCCAGAGATTTCACACTTTTTGCGTTTGGAGGCGCAGGGCCAATACATGCATGTGATCTGGCGGAAGAAATGGGAATAAGGGAAATTATAATTCCTAATCATCCAGGTCTTTTCTCGGCATATGGATTGCTCACCGTAGATATCAGGAGAGTATTCATCTTACCTGTTAAGGAAGGGAATATTGAAGATGCGTTCAATAGATTAAAGGAAACTGCAAAGAATTCCCTGCAAAAAGAAAATTTTCATAACATAGATTTTGAAAAATTCCTAGATTTAAGATATGTAGGACAGTCCTATGAACTTACACTTGAATATTTTGATGGAGAAAATATAATTAAAAAATTTAATGAAGAGCATAAGAGGATCTATGGCTATTCATCCAATGATCCTGTGGAGATTGTTAATGCTAGACTTATTGCTAATGTAAAAATTCCAAAAGCTTCAATTTCAGGAACGAATTTCATTGGGAAAAATATAACCATTAAAAAAAGGAAAGTATATTTTAAAGATGAATCTTTGAATTGTGAAATATTTGAAAGGGAATCGTTACCCGTTAATTTTACTGGTATTGGTCCAGCAATTATTGAGGGTTATGATTCAACGACTGTAATAAACCCAGCATGGAAATGGGAAATAGATTCTCTAGGAAACATAAGGATATGGAGGTGACAATATAATGGTAAATTTCAGTTGGTTAGTAATAAGGAATTCGATGATTTACGCCAGTGAGGAAATGGGAATAGCACTCAGAAATTCTGCATATTCACCGAATATTAAGGAGAGAATGGACCATTCTGCTGCAATATTCGATGCTGAAGGAAGATTGATTGCACAGGCAGAACACATTCCTGTTCATCTTGGTTCTTTACCCTTTGGTATAAGAAAAACCTTGGAATATATTGAAAAAGAAGGCATGGAAATGAAAACGGGTGATATGATTGTTCTTAACAATCCATATATCGCAGGTACACACCTAAATGATATAACGTTGATAAGACCCATTTTCCATGATGGGAAAATAATTGCATATTCTGCCAACAAAGCACATCATTCGGATATTGGTGGTAAAGTACCTGGAAGCATATCCATAGATGCGGAAACAATATTTGAAGAAGGAATAATAATAGATCCCGTATTCTTGATGAGAGAGAATAAATTTGATGAAAATATTATAAATATAATTTCAACCAATTCGAGGAATCCATATGAAAGAAAAGGTGATCTGAGAGCACAGGCCGCAGCAAACTTTATTGGAGAGAGAAGGGTGCTGGAAATCATAGATAAATATGGAAAAAAAGATTTCCTGGATTCATTTGAGGATTATTTTTATTATTCAGAAAAAATTTTTTTAAATAAAATTAAAAATTTTGAAAAGGGTGAATATAGTGCCGAGGATTATGTTGAAATGAATGGGGGTAAAGACCTTAAACTGAGAGTAAACATAACAATAAAAGAAAATGGAATCAACGTAGATTACACGGGAACGGACAGACAGGTAAGAAGTCCACTGAATGCTGTAATGGGTGTAACCATATCCGGTGTACATTATGTCCTGAGGACATTGCTTGGTGAAGATATTCCTGTGAACCATGGAACATTTTCAAAAGTTAATATAAACGTTCCCGAGGGTACTATTCTGAATCCTATCTTCCCTCATCCCGTGGCAGGAGGTAACGTAGAAACAAGTCAAAGAAATGCTGATATCCTGTATCTTGCCCTAAGTAAATCCGCTCCAGATCTTGTTCCAGCGGCAAGTGGTGGATCAATGAACAATGTGATGATCGGTGGTATAAATTCTCAAATAACGTGGGCATTCTATGAAACAATAGGTGTCGGTACTGGAGGTAAAAAAGGAAGGGATGGGATAGATGGAATACATTCAAATATGACGAACACCATGAATACACCCATAGAGGAAATAGAGAAAAATTTTCCAATTTTAATGCTCAGGTATGAATTTAGAGAGGATAGTTGTGGTTTGGGTAAATATAGGGGTGGTAGCGGTTTAATAAGAGCATATATGGCGAAAGAGGACATGGTTTTTACATTTCTTTCAGATAGATTCAGGCATAGACCTTATGGCCTTTTTGGAGGCGAACCTGGGAAAGGCACTTTAGTAATAGTAAAGAGGGGAAATAAAAGAAAGATTATGAAAGAAAAATTCACCATTGAACTTTCATCGGGAGATTCTGTAGAAATAAGAACTGCTGGAGGTGGGGGTTATGGAAATAAAATGGAAAGGGATCCAGAAAAAATGAAGGAAGATATGGAAAATGGTATTATAAAACAATTAGTAAGGAAAAAAAGGGATAAATGATGGAAGAAAAATATCTGATAGTCCATGTATTTCTATTCGCATTCGGCTATAGTATGGTTAGCTTTGAACTCCCTCCATTTTTAACACTGTTAGGAGCAAATCAATTTTACTTGGGCGAGATGGGTTTTCTTTTAATGCTTCCCAATATTTTTCTACCCATTTTATTTTTCAGGATATCCGACCAGAAAAAGGTGTATAAATTAATAATTCTATCAGTATTAATAACAGATTTTGCAGTGCTTTTCTTTTATTTTATTAAATCCCTACAAATACTTCTTTTATTAATATTAATGATAGGTGTAGGTCAGTTCATATGGTGGATTACAACTGAAATTTTCTTTACACATCTTTCTAGAAATTCAAGGCTCATTAACATGTACAGTGCAGTTTGGGGGGTGGCATACCTTTTTGCTCCCATGGCCAGTTCATATTCCATTTCAATATTCGGTTATTTAAATAATTTCATCATTTCATTTTCAATAATATTACTATCTTTGGTAATTCTCTTTGTTTACAGACCCCCAGCTCTGGAAAAGGAGGAACTTCCTATTGAGACTGGTAAAAAAGTGTACATAGATTCATTTTTCCCTAGCTTTTCCACAGGTTTGGCTTTTTCCATATTTTATTCAATTTTTCCCGGCTTTCTTATTAAGAACGGTTATACCATTGTTTTATTAGGATTCGTTATTACTGTAGCTTCTGTTTCAAGACTTGTAGGATTTTTTATGGTAATAAATTTAAAGAATGTTGAAAAAATGGAAAAACTGATGAAGATCTCATTTCTTTTTCTATTATTAATAGTAACCCCATTTTTTACAATAAATATTTTTGCAATGGTGTTGATGGCAGCATTAATAGGTCTAGGGAGTTCTGCTGGCATTTCCCTGCCTCTCATTTATATTTCCAGGAAAGAGAATTCAAATGTAAGCAAAAATATAGCAATCTATGAATTATCTTTCGGTGCAAGTGTTTCAATCTTCTCGCTTATATTTGGCTGGGTTTCACAGGATTATGGAATAAGAGTGCCCTATTTTCTGGATTTCTTTATAATACTTTCAATTACAGTCATTTATTTTTATTTAAAAAGGAAAGAAAAAATATTTAAATAAAGGTAACGTAATTCAAAGAATATGAAGGAAAATCAAAAATGCGATGTTCAGGGATGTGACAACGATGCCATAAAGTCGGTACCTGGTGAAAAAGCAAAGGAGATTTTTTCACTTAAGGTGAATTCGAGAAGGGTGCATCTTTGTAAGGATCATTACAAAGAATATAAGAAAAAAACAAAAAAGGAGAGGGATATTGAAAGGCTGGGATGGGTAAGATAATGGATTTTTCATCATTTTTGCACATTTTCGGTCCCCTTTTCGTAATTGTGGGTCTATTTGCTTCCCTTGCCCTATTCATTGGACTAACGGTGAACATGAATCATGAACAGGTAAGGAAAACTATGAATGAGAGTGTTTTTTATGGTTTTCTGATGCTTCTTTTCTTTGCATTTGCAGGTATTTATGTTCTCGATTTTTTTGGAATTTCAATACAGGCACTTGAAATAGCTGGTGGCCTTCTCATGCTTTTCGTTGGCGTAGAGATGGTGAGGGAAGGTGACAAGCCTAAGGTTGTAAGTAAGGGACAGAGTGATGAAGAATTGGGTGATGTGGGTGTGGTTCCTCTGGCAACACCTATGCTGGCAGGTCCGGGAGCCATTTCCCTGGTAATAATCTTAATGGGTATTTACGATTGTGTTATAGTCCTTATATCTCTCATCCTTGTTTTTGTAATCGTCTACTTATTCTTTTATTTTTCACATTACATTCATAGGATACTTGGAAGAAAAGGTTCAAGGGCATTTACAAGAATACTTGGTCTACTTGTAGCTGCATTTTCAATACATTATATACTAAATGGTGCTGGTGGTTGGATTGTTCATATACTGTAATCCCATGGAAAAAAGGGTGAAAAAATTTGACGGATGAAAAAAGATTCATTACCCATCCACTCATAAAAGAAAATACCCTTGAGGAAAGGGAATATCAGCTTAAAATTTCACAAGATATAATAAATAGGATGGAAAATACCCTCATTGTATTACCAACGGGAGTAGGAAAAACAGAAATAGCAATAATCATAATAGCGGAAATCCTTTTGAAAAAGGGACCTAAGGTACTTTTTCTTGCGCCCACAAGACCACTCGTTCTCCAGCACAGGGAAAGATTACTCAAATACCTTAAGGAGGGGAGTATTGTCGCTCTTACAGGAAATATCAAACCTGAAGAGAGAGGTATTATATGGAGGGAAAGTAAAATTATCGTAAGCACTCCCCAGGTAATTAAAAATGATATACTCTCTGGAATTATAGATCCAAAGGAAGTAAATTTATTAATTGTAGATGAGGCACATAGATCTGTGGGAAAATATGCCTATACTTTCGTTACCGAAGAATGCAGTAATTCCCTTATAATAGGTCTTACCGCTTCTCCTGGATCAAAACTTGAAAG
>CAYSIM010000008.1:12632-15141 GCA_964431165.1 uncultured Thermoplasmatales archaeon
GAATAATGACCATAAAGTTAATTTATAAGGATAGAAGAAATAATGAAACATCTTAACATAAAAAAATTCCAGATAAAGAGTGAAATGGATGAGGATGTAAAACCTTATGTCCATGAAATAAAAATGGAAACAATAATGCTTGATTTTCCAGATGAGTTCGAGCCTCTCAGGGAAAAATTGAGGGAACTTTTCAACGAAATTGCCTCTGAACTCATTAAAAAATATCCAGATGTAAATATAAATTCCAGATTAAGTAAAAAGAAAATATTGGATATGCAGAAATCTTTTTCTGAAATGGTATCCAGGGGTATGAAATCCTACTATGAGGGCCTTTCACTTCTTGCAATGATGTTAAAGGTAGAGATCGCTCTGGAATATCTTGAAACCCAGGGTATACAAACTTGTCATGAATATTTAGAGGAGCTCGTTCATACAGCAAGGATCGATGGAGCAAAAAGGACAGATATCAGACTAAATAAAATGCGTGGTTTTCAAGAAGCTGTGATTATGGCCAGGGAAATATCGATGATCGGTGTAAAATCACCCAAACTTAAAAAGATAGAAGAATTGGTAAAAGCTCAAATGGATAAAAATAGGCATTCAAGAATTATAATATTTACAAACTACAGAAACATAAATCAGGATATATATGAAATGCTATTAAAGGTGGAGAATGTGAGACCCTCTAGATTCCTAGGGCAAAGTAACAGAGGAAGTGATAGGGGTATGAGCCAAGAAGAACAGGAGGAAATTTTAAAAAAATTCAGGAATAATGAGATAAATGTTCTTGTCTCCACGCAGATAGGAGAGGAAGGCCTTGATATTCCTGAAACCGACCTAGTAATATTTCACGAACCTGTGAGTTCAGAAATAAGGAATATACAGAGGAGAGGGAGAACGGGTAGAGCCAGGCCGGGGAAAGTGGTCATTCTTGTTTATAAAAATACTGTGGATGAAATAATGTTCTATGCTGGTATAAAAAAGGAAAAGAAAATGAAACAGAGAATAAATCAACTTAGCAAAAAGAAAAAGGGTCAATATTCATTATTTGATTTCCAATGATAAAGAAGGCCTGAAATTATATTTTTTGAATTTAATCCTCATTTTTTCGGTGTCAATTTTCAATGTTTTTATTCTTTCCCCATCAATTATTTTCCTTTCCCAGTCAACAGCATATCCTGAATCTAAAAGCACCTTTCTAACAGTTCTTTCAAGATCGATGAAATTTTTATAATTTTCTGAATACTCCCTTAATGCATCTGCTATCCTTTTGGATGTGGTAATTAACTCCCCCTCGTAGCCAAGGCATATACCTGAGATATCCCTAAGCAAAGAAGAATGCGGATTCAATGAAAGGAATTCATTTAAGGTGAAACAATTATCACAATCATTCTTTTCGCCTGTGAATATTGATATCTCTTTTTCATTTCCTTCAGTATCAACATAAACATAAAATTCTTCTGAATAGATATTGGGTATGAATGGTATGCATCTGAGTATCAAAGGATTTTTACTTTCATATCTTACCACATTTCCCATTGAAAGCAATTTCTCTATTATAATACCTCTTTTTCCATCAAATATTTTTCCTTCAATCGCCTTCTTTTTTTCTTCAGTAATTTTTAAAAAAATATCAATATTTCGATTTTCAGAAACAATTTCATTAATTTTTTCAATGTTGCCCTCGTTCTTTTCGAGATGTAAGTATTCCAGAAGTTTCAAATCCATTACAATTTCTTCATATGAATAATCATTAGATACATGTTTCCTGGACTTTTCTATAAAAAATTCTTTTCCTTTCCTTATTTCTTGTATCTGTTCAATTCTTGCGAAATCTGCACATGTAGAAGATTTTATAAAAGCTGTGCCAGGATCCGTGAAAATGAGTTTTTCTTTAGAGATGGAAAATTTTTCTGAAAATTCCAATGCATCCGTTGGAGATAACCTAAAAAGGGCAAAATTTTTTGTATTTGCCATTATACTTTCTCTTATTGGAAATGAAATTGTGGAAAGGTGTGTAGTTACCATAAAGAGGTTCAAGTTTTCTTTCCTTCCAAGAATAAGCATATCACTGAATGATGAATTATAATATTCCTGGAATTCGTCGCAGAAAATGAATGATATATTCTTGTTATTCCTACCCTGCATGTATATCCAGAACATGGTCAATATTGTGGAAAGGATGAATGTGGAAACTTTATCCCCAACTTTACCTCTTTCCCCATCCACAAGTATTATTTTTCCTTCCCTGAAGGCATCGTATAATGAAAATGTAGGGTTTCTGCTACAAAACATTGAGTTGAGAATTTTATTGGTTCTTATAAAAGAAAGTGTTCTTCTAGTACTGGATATATCATCGGGAGTAAAATTATCAAGATTTTCTAGAAATTCCAAAAAATCTTTATCCCTGGCAATCTTCATAAAATGTCTTCTTACTTCAGGTCTCGTTATAATAGAGTATATATCAAGAAGGTTTGATCCTTTCAATTCTGCCAGACCATTGATAGAA
>CAYSIM010000008.1:15174-21595 GCA_964431165.1 uncultured Thermoplasmatales archaeon
TTCTTAATATTTCTTCTATTTTACTTCCCACCAGTCCACCCTGTACGCCCGATTCTGCTTCAGTTACATTCCTCAATATCTGTATAATATCCTCAGCTAGACGGGGAACGGCAAGTTCTCTATTAATATAATCCGGGATTTCAAGAAGATTCATGTAAACTGGTGATTCCACTGGATTAATATACACTATATTATCTAAATACTCATCACCTATTGAATTTATAATCCTTTCTACAGTATCCCCCGTAGGATCAAGGACAAGAACTGGATTATTATCACCAAGAACTTTTAAGAAGATGGATAGAAGTAGTGTACTTTTACCCGCGCCAGTTTCACCAATAATCAGCATACTCTGCCCATCCTCCTTATAAATGGAAATTTTACAGGGCAGGTTATTCCTGAGGGATCTCCCCACGATGATATCCGAATAAATACTTTTCTTTCTGTAAAAATCGTATGATCTTCGAACTATCCCAAATTTTTCAAGTTTTTCTCCGGGAAATGGCAGGAACATTGATGCTGAATTATTATCAATATATCCTGAAAAACCTCCTATGATCCTTTTCCTGATAGAATATATACCGTGTATGTAACTTGTAATAAAATGTATAATATCATCGTACACTTTTCCACTTTCAAATGCAATAACAATCCTCATTGTAATTAAATCTGGTGTCAGTATTTTATTAAAGAATTCAAGTGAGATTAAGAAAGATCCATTTTCCAGTTTTCCACCATATCCAATTAGATACTCAATAAAATCTATTTCCTTGGTGCTTACCCTAAGTGTTTCTTTTCTTTTTGAAGGTCTGAACTGGAAAACCGTATCAAATAGAGAGACATCTATTTTTTCAACGCTCTCAAAATAAATATTTTCATATACCGTATTAAGAGTTTCTATATCAGTATCACCTGAAAAATAAAGTGATATGGATCCTCTTTCAGAAAAAATAATAATTTTCAATCTTTTCTGTGAATTCTGTAAAAATGAGAAATAGATGGATGAAAGTGAAATGTGCTTATACCTCTCCCCTGAAGGCGAGAAAAATACTCTGAACTTTTTTCCCTCATTTATATATTCCTCCAGCGTTTTCCCCATCCTTCCTCCCCCTAATGACGGTAATAATTTCTTTCATCCTTTCCCTGTAATCAGAAAATTTTTCAATGAGCGTCCCCGTTACTATTATGTCAGCTCCTGCATTAATAAGTTCCCGTGCAGTATTTTTATCCTTTATTCCTCCACCCACTACCAACGGTATAGATATTTCATTTTTTACTGCCTTCACCATTTCTAGAGGTACAGGTTCTGGAGCACCGGAACCGGCCTCAAGATAAACAAGCTTCATTCCGAAAAACTGTGCTACAAGTGCATATGAAACTGCTCCCTCGATATCATTTCTTTTAATCAGGGCTGCCTTCCCAACTTTACCCACAGTCATCCCTGGTTCTACCACTATATAGCCCATTGGTATAGTTTCCAGTCCCATCTTCTTTATTAAAAGGGCTCCCCGAGCCTGGTTACCTACTATGAAATCCCTATCCAGTGAATTAAGCATACTCATGAAATATATTGCGTCTGCATACTTTGATATACTCTGAATACCATTTGGAAATATTATCGTAGGTATTTTTACATTTTCTTTTATTTTCTTTATGGTTTCATCCATGAGATAAGGTGTTATATTCGTTGATCCACCAATCATTATTGCATCGCTTCCTAACATTTCAATTTCTGCTGCGATCTTTCCTGCTTCATCTGGGGTTTGCTTTGCAGGATCTATAAGAGTAAAATGCATTCTCCTTTCTCCCAATGTTTTCATTATGTAATCCAACACATTCATGTCAAACCACCTACCATAAATGAAATAAGTGCAAGTATCATTGCATATTTAGAATATACCTCCCCCTTATGCTGATCTTTAAATTGCACCAGAATGGATATGATAAAAACAATATCTGCTATAAATACAGAGAGAAGATAATATAACCCAAAAAATCCTTTTATATATGGCAAAGGTGATACCATAATGGCTACCAGATAAAAAATAGATGAAAGGTAAAGGGAATTCATTTTTCCTATTTTTTTAGGAAGCGTTACCCTGTTGAAATCACCTGCCATATCTTCCACATCTTTTGTGATTTCCCTGCCAAGTGTGGCAAAAAATGCTGTTGTCCCCAGTATGGAGGGTAATTCATACATATTGAATATCGAACCTGAAAAAATGAAAAGAAGAAAGAGCATAAAACTTATGTTGATATTTCCAATAAATCCGCGTCTCTTTGTATAGGATTCATACGTATAAAGGAAAAAAATTGCAATTACATTTATGATGAATGGAATAAAACCTAGGAATACTGAAATGAAAAGGCTAATTGAGAATACAGTGGCTGCATATATCAATGCTTGCCTTCTTTTTATTTTACCCGATGGTATAGGTCTTTCAGGATGATTTATCCTATCAATTTCTGCATCATAATAATCATTAAGAACATTCCCCCCTGAATTTGTTAGAAATGCCACTAACATACCTATTATTATTAACTGAAAACTATAATTTCTTAATGCCAATGCAACTATTAACACCACAAAACTTGACATTAATCCATTTACAGGTCTTAATATACGAATCCATTCCTTCATTTTAACATAGTAATGATAAATTAAACATTAATATTTCGTTTTCGTTAGGTGATTTGCCAATCTACCAGAGTTCTAGAGTGTACTGATTCATAGGCTACAGCTGCCCGTATGGATATATTCTATTCAAGTTTGAAATTGGGATTATCACAGGCGTAAATTCGGGCTACACTGGATCTAATTTTTTTAAAAACATCTTCATTATGTTTATTGCAGCATTGTAATTCCTGTTGATTGTTTGACCATATAAATTACTATTATACACTCTATCTGAAAGCTTCAGGTTTCCCTTGATCTTTTCCACCTAGAACGTATTTTTTAAGAAAGGCGATTCTGCCTATTTCAATTATATTCCTCATGTTTTTTACATTTTAACTTCTCATTGAAAGCGTAAAAGACACCATTCGTTATGCTTTTCTCAAAATTTTTCTGCAATCCCTGAACTTAAAGGTCTTCAATGATAATGGTATCGTACTTCTTTGTTATCGCATAGATGCATTATCATGAAATTAATTTCTCATATTATTGATCTTTCCTTACTTTTTCTTTAAATCAATAAGCATATTCACCATGTCTAAACAATTAAAGGATTATTTTTCTTCTTTTATGTGTAATCTCTATGATGAGAAATAATTTTAAGCAATCCCGTCCTATCCAAGTGTTTTTCAATGAGTTCTTTTTACTTTTTTTTAGAGTATAATTTAATTCTGGCAGCATTTATTATATAAAATAATTATTTATAAACATTTTAATTCTAGAAAATGCGTATATTTCCTTAAAGATGTTATTTTTACTGCTTCTCCCAAACACCTAATTTTTTATAAAATTACCTTTTTACCTGATGGCAATCTACCGTATTTGCCTAAATCGATCATTTTTAATAGATCCGATTTTTTAAAAACTGGGCCATCAATACAAACCCTGAAACCGTTTATAGAACAGGAATCGCATATCCCTATACCGCATTTCATCATCCTTTCCAGACTAGCTTGAAGATTAATTCTATTTTCAGCAGAAAAATCAAGGACCTTTTTTACCATCTTTTCAGGTCCACAGGAATATATAATATCGATATCACTTGAAAGTCCATCTGTAACCAATCCCTTTTTCCCCAGAGATCCATCCTCAGTAAATATTAAAATCTCATCCAGATAATTTTTTAACCTTTCCAAAAAATATATTTCTGTGGATGTTTTTGCACCTATTATGAGCTTTTTTCTTTTAAAATTTGACAATTCGATAAAGGGGGCAAGTGATGAAATTCCCGTTCCACCTGCAACGAAAAGTGCATTTTCACCCTCTTCAGTATAATGGGTACCGTAAGGACCCCTGAGAAAAATGTAGTCCCCTTCTTTAAAAAGGGAGAGTTTCCTGGTTCCTTCCCCTACGACTTTAAATGTAATTCCTTTTTTCTTTCCAACGTATGAATAGCTCATAGGCATCTCATCAATTCCTGGAATCCAGACCATGGCAAACTGTCCTGGAAGTGGATCTTTTGAGGATTCAAAAAGGAATGTGAAAATGTTCTCATTTTCCCTTATTTTTTTCTCTATGGTCCCCCTTTCATAGTTCATCTTATCACCGCCATACCAGAGAATTCTTCTATTCTTCTGTATCCTTCATTTTCCATGTATTTTGAAATTCCTTCTATTATTTCCTTGAAAATTCCCATTCCCCTGTAATAGATGCCACTACCTACCTGAACTGCATTTGCACCTGCCAGTATATATTCAACAGCATCCTCCCAGGTAACAATTCCTCCAACACCTATAATGGGTATGTCCATTTCTTTCCTCACATCATAGACTGCCCTTATGCCTATTGGTTTAATCCCTGGACCAGAATAACCACCAGATATGTTCGAAAGAACTGGTCTTTTTGCATATATGTCTATTACCATACCTTTTACAGTGTTTATCAGAACAAGAGCATCAGCTTTGGAAGCTGCCTTTGCAATTTCCAGGATATCTGTTATATTAGGAGTCAATTTTGCAAAAACTGGAATTGAAACCTTTCCCTTCACCTCATTCACTATTTCTTCTACCATTTCAGGGTCCTGTCCAATTTCAGCGCCCATACCCTTTATGTGGGGGCAGGAAAGATTGAGTTCAATCGCATTAACTCCATATTTTTCCATCTTTTTAGCCAAGTATGGAAAATCATCTTTTACACCAAATATAGATCCAATTACTGGTACATTTTCCTTTTTTAGTTTTTCAATCTCTTCCCTGAAATTTTCAATTCCCGGATTTGAAAGACCTATAGCATTCATGAGACCTGTGGGAAGTATTGCTACAGTGGGATTTTTATATCCTTCTCTCTCTGAAATGCCAATGGATTTCGTAACTACGCCACCTGCACCTTCCCTCACTGCCCTTAGCATGGAATCCCCCTGTTCATCCATAATTCCACTTGCTAGGATTACTGGATTCCTGAACCTTATTCCTGAAATTATTACCTCTAACATTGTCTGATAATATTCCACAATTAATTTAATATTTCCTATCAAATTGAATGAACAATTGAATGGATTTATATATATAACAGATATACATTCATAGATAAAAAAGGTGATGGAATTTGAAAATCGTAATCGGTATTACAGGTGCATCAGGTACAATTTACTCATTAAAATTAATTGAGAAAATAAAGGAGGATATATATCTAATAATTTCAGAAAATGGAAAAAAAATATTAAATTTTGAAAATAATATTGATCCTGAGATGTTGAGGGGGAAGGTAAAGGAAATATATAATGATGATGACCTTTTCGCGCCCATTTCTTCCGGTAGCTTTATCTTCGATGCCCTTGTTATTATTCCTGCTTCTATGAATACCATAGCAAAAATAGCCTCAGGAATATCCGACACACTCATTACAAGGGTAGCCTCTGTAGCATTAAAAGAAAGGAGAAAGATTATTCTAGTACCCCGAGAAACACCCCTATCCTCCATACATCTTGAAAACTTAAAAATACTTTCAGATGCTGGTGCCATAATACTTCCTGCCTGCCCTGGTTTCTACCTAAAACCGAAGTCTATAGATGATCTTGTGGATTTCATAGTATATAGAATTATGGATGAAATTGGAATAAGGGGTGAATTCCCTAGATGGGGAAAAAATACGTATTAGATACTTCTGCAATAATTTCAGGAAAGAACCTACCTTTGAATATCGAGGCTTATATGCCTCAAACTGTATTTAAAGAAGTAAAATCAACGGAAAATCTTCCATTACTTGAAAGAATAATCATTCAGGTGCCTTCAGATAAAAATGTCAGAAAGGCAATAGAAGCTGCTAAAGAGACTGGAGACATTCATAAACTTTCAAAGACGGACATAGATGTAATTGCATTGTCACTTGATATAGAAGATGGTGTTACAATAACAGATGATTATGCTATACAGAATGTTTTGAGGCATCTGGGTAAAGATTTTGTTGCTATGAACGAGAAGGGTATAACTAGAGAATTCAAATGGATTTACAGGTGTAAGGGGTGCGGAAGATATTTCAGCGAATATCACAATTCTTGTCCTTACTGTGGTTCTGAGCTTAAGCTAGTAAAAAAGAAATTTTAAATCTATGAATAAATTAACATTTACAAAGGGTAGGTGGCAGAGTGGCGATGCGCGAGACTGCAGATCTCGTTTATTGGGGTTCGATTCCCCACCTACCCTCTTCTGATATTCCACAGTTTTGAATATAACAATTTTCTCACAGCTATTTCCTGATAAATATTTGAAATATTTTTCTTCATTGGGTAAATGGTAAAATTAAAATCAT
>CAYSIM010000009.1:0-14534 GCA_964431165.1 uncultured Thermoplasmatales archaeon
TTTCCCTACTTTTCTTTATTTATACTAGGGATAATGTGAAATTTTATATACCTCTTACTTTATCATCCGCTGCTCTTATACTTTCTCATCATCTAAGCACTTATATGTATATATTTTCAGTGTTTGGAATAATATATGTAACAAGGATTATAAAAGGTTCCTATAAAAATTATTACTTGGAGATTATTTATTTTCTGCTGTTTACCTTATCCACATTCTTTTACTGGTTTACTAAAGTACCTTCTATGTACGCATTTGTGGAGCAGGCTTTTCTAGGATTTTTACCATGGTATGCGGTTGTAATGATTTTTTATTTGATTATTCTTTCACTGCTGTATATGTCAAAATTTTTGGAGAGATATGTTAAAAAGCTATATTCATTAGGGATAGAAATGAAAGATTCCTATACTTTTTTGTTAACATTATTCCTTGTTTTTACAATGATGATATTGCTTGCCACTATAGGTATAAAAGGAATTAAAATCAATTATCTTGGATTGATTTATTCCATTCCATTTCTTGTAACTTTAGGATTTATAGGTGTGGGTGTAAACAAAATTAAAAAATATGAGGAGGGTAAGATAATAATTCTAGGCTGGGTTTCATTACTTTCCATTTCTCTTATTTACTCCACAATTACATGGAACGGTGTTCTTATACCCTATAGATACCTTGAATATCTTTTCGAACCCTTTTCCATAATAGCCGGAATTGGTTTTTATGAAATTTATAGATCCAAAATAGAAGCAAAAAGCAAAGAGGAAAAAAGTTATTATTATCTTCCGCCGGATGGTATGATAAAAATGGGTGGCCTAGGGCAGGAAATAAGAACATATACTCCCATTATTTTTCCAATTCAAGGGAATTTTAGAAAACTTGTACGTGTTGAGAGGGCAAATTTTAAAACACTTGCCATCACATTTCTTGTAATAATAGTTATGGTCTCCCTTGTTACAGCATATCCATTTATAAACCAGGTAGGTGAGGTTTCACAGAACTATGTCACACCTGTTATGATGAGCGGTATATACTGGATAGAAAAAAATGGAAATAAAAATTATTCCGTGGCCACGGATGCTGTCGATGGTCTATATTTGGAGGCACTTGGATTCAATTCTACCTTTGAGTATACATACTATTTGTGGAATTCCACTTCCTGGAAGGAGGCCATATATGAACTGGAAGGTTTCAACGGCACATATCCCCGTGTAGGTTATGTTTTAATAAATTCAAATATGTTCTATAACGGAGTATACGGCTATGAACTCTCAACACATCCTTCCTATGACCCTCCTGTCTATATTTCAAATCAATCGTTTAAAAAATTTTTTTCACCTCCTTTCGAAAAGGTATTTTATAACAGTACATTTGATAATTCCCAGTGGGTTTATGTTTTTATGGTAAACTGGACATACATTGAACAGAATAAATGAAAAAGTTTTATTTCTGGAATATGATTCCTTATTATGGCTTCTAAACAAGATGGGGAACAAAAAATATACTGGGCAGAAACTAGGCTGGGAATTATGGCTGTTATTAGGGAAAGGTACATCAAGGAAAGGCCTTTTAAAGGCATTAAGATAGGAATGGCCCTTCATCTCGAGGCAAAGACTGCGGCTCTTGCCAGAACTTTAAAAGAAGGAGGCGCTGAGGTATACATTACATCATGCAATCCCCTTACCACAGATGATGATGTGGCAGCAAAGCTCTCAGAAGAATTGCATGTATTTGCAAAAAGAGGGCAATCAAAGGAAGAATATTATGAAAGCCTTAACAGGGTACTGGATTCAAATCCAGACATAATAATTGATGATGGTGGTGATTTAACTACATTACTTCATACTCAAAGAAAGATTGATGTCCTGGGTGGAAACGAGGAGACAACAACCGGCGTTATGAGGTTGAAAATAATGGAAAAACAGGGTATACTTAGATTTCCAATGTTTGATGTGAATGACGCAAATATGAAACATTTATTTGATAACAGGTATGGTACGGGGCAGAGTACAGTTGATGGAATAATGAGTGCCACTAACATATTGATTGCTGGAAAGAATGTGGTCGTTGCAGGTTACGGATGGTGCGGTAGAGGCATAGCCCTAAGAATGAGGGGGATGGGTGCAAGGGTGACAATTACTGAAGTAAATACTATTAAAGCTATTGAAGCACATATGGATGGATTCAATGTAAAGAAGATGGAGGATGCGATTATAGATGCAGATATTGTTATTACTGCAACAGGAGTAAAGGATGTTGTAAGGAAAGAGCATTTTCTTAAGGCAAAAAATGGGTGTATATTTGCAAATTCCGGGCACTTCGATGTGGAAATCAATAAAAAGGATCTGGAAGATATTTCAACAGGAAGAAAAATTGTAAGAAAATATGTTGAAGAATTTACCTTAAATAATGGAAATAGACTATATTTATTAGGTGATGGAAGATTAATAAACCTCGTGAGTGGTCAGGGACATCCTGTTGAAATAATGGATCTTTCATTCTCAATCCAGGCTTTAACGGCTGAATATATTGTAAAAAATCATCACAGTTTAGAAAATAAAGTATATCCAGTTCCTAAAGAGATAGATGAAAATGTAGCCGAAATAGCATTAAAAAATTTTGGCATTCAAAAAGATGAGCTCACCCAGGAACAACTAGACTACATAAATTCATGGAATGTGGGAACATGATATTCCTGGTGTTAAGTGATTTACACTCTGCTATAAACCACTATTTTATAGAAGATCTGGTATCAAGGTATCATGCAGATGCTGTTATGCTTCTCGGGGATCTCACCAATTTTGGTCCACCTGATTTTATATTGCATTTAAAAACTGAAGGTACTAAAGTGTTTGCAATTCCCGGCAATTGTGATCCACCTGAAATAATGAATTATTTTGAAAATGCCGGCATGATAAATATGCACAGAAGGCTAATTGAATTATATGGATTAAAGTTAATAGGTCTTGGTGGTGCAGACTATGGTTTTATAAATCTTGGCATAGGTTACACGGATGAAATTGCCTATAATTTCCTTTCATCAAATCTGGATGAAAATTCTATATTGATGTTACATCAACCACCTTATGGTATACTCGATTCGGTACACGGAAAAAATGCAGGAAACAGGGGTATAAGAAAAGCGGTAGATGAGAAAAAACCCTTTATTGTAATGTCTGGACATATACATGAAGAAAGAGGGGTTAAAAGAATAGGTAAAACTCTATTTTTCAATCCGGGACCTGCAAAAGAAGGATATTTTGCAATACTAACTGTGGAAGGTAAGGATACAGACGTACAGCTACTGAAAAAATGAATTTATGTTGTTATTTAATTAGAAAAATATTTAAGTTTTATCCATCATACATTTCATCTTCTTTCCAGATCTTCGCCACCTGAATAGGTAAGCTGTATACCTGCATAAACCTCTTCCATACCTCTCAGGTCTTTAGAAGAAACAAATGCAGGTTTGAATGATATTCCCAGTGATTCTATTGCCTTGAACATTTCTATAGAATATTCTTTAATTACCCCCTGTTTTTCCTTCCTCAGTTCTTCATAAAGCTCATCGATATTTTCTATCCAAGATTTCAATTTAAAAATATCTAAATCGCTTAATATATCTATTTTATTCACTACGTTCAGATAGGGGAAATAAAACCTAAAATGAACTGAAGTTGAGAGTGTTACCAAAGAAATAAAACCGGATGGAGAGAGGGCAAGCATAGGGTCCATGATAAAAAGAAGGAAACTTTCCTTTTCAGAAAGACTCCTTACAATAAGATCGCTCGATGTTCTGAACGCAAAAAGTTCGAGCTGTCCTGGAGTATCAATTATGGCATAATCCGCTTCATTTGATAATATTTCCTCCTTTATTTCTTCCATATTAGATGCAATAAGATCTGATGCTAGGATCTGTGCACCATTAGGACCTAATGAATATTCTTCCATTATATCCTGGAGCTGTATCCATTCTCTCACATCCACATCCGGCTGATATGGAATATTTTCTACACCAGGATCCAGATTGACGGATATTGCAGTATATCCATTATTAAGCATCCATTCCTTAAATCCTGATGTAAATGTGGATTTTCCCGTGCCTGCAGGACCTACAACATAAATATATATCATATAAAATCCTCCAGTTTTTTGCCATTGGATTTTTGCTTTTCCTCAATAAAAAGTGTTCTTATCGCCTCCTCTGCAAAAAGTAATCTCTGTTTAGTATAATTGCTTATTCTATAATTCTCTGCAATACTTTTCGCTATGTCGAGATATTTTGTTATACCACCCTCTGAAATTGTCAGGATTATGTTACCACCGCATTCACATTTACCAGAAAGGGGTATTCTTCTGTACTTTCTGTTGCATTTTGAACATCTAAATTCCTGAGTACCGTATTTTCTCATATTACCCATAATATCAGGCAAGAAATGATGAGATACTATTCTGTTGGCAACATCATTTTCATCTACGGCTCTCAATTTATGAGCAAGAGAAAGTTGTGCATTTGTTTTTACTTCCATTTCACCTAGGGTTTTATATGCACTTTCAAGAACTCCAGTGTTTATATTATTTGTATCATTCGTGAAACCATAATTAATATATTCCGTACCCTTTCCAAGCCTGTCTTTTATTATTTCCATCTTTGATAATATTTCCGCTGGTTTTGCATTTTTTGTAGTGGCTTCATAAAAATCAAGGGGATATTTATACATTATATCAACATTGAGTGCCTCTTTATCTATTTCCCTAGGATCAACACGGATTGAAAGAAAGAGAGGAGCATCCATCAGACTGCCTCTTGAAGATGGCAAGAAATGTCTGGAAAAATTTATTAGTGCATCAAGTAATAACATTACCGAATCCTCATCACCATCACAGTTTCTTCTTTTTGCAGCATGATAAAAAGGATGTGCAAAACATGCCTGGGCATCTGTATATCCTATAATACGTGCGAGAACAGCTCCTGAAGTATGTGGGGAAAGACCCATCACAAGATGACCTATTAGATCATCTACGGTGCTTGCATTATAGTAAGGTTCAAGACCGTAATATTTTAGATCATCAATAAACTTTGACACCTGTAATAAATATTCACCACCCTTTTTTGATATAATAATATCCTGCGGAAAGATCTGAACAATTTGATTTGTATCAGTAAGCTCTTTCCCAAAAATATCCATTTTATATCCTAATTCATGGGCTTTCTCAATACTTAGCCCGATTTCATTAAGCTTGAAATGTGTAATTGCCAAATTGCTCATGTCAAACCTCGAAGTACCATCCTTAAATACCCAAATACCATATTTAGCTCTTAAAATACCCTTTTCAAGAGGCTCCGGCAAACTTTCCTTTGAAATTAATCCCCTTACGCCCTTTACATCAAAATTATCTTCTCTGATACCAAGTCTTTCCATTGCATTTTTGAATTCCTCTACTATGGGTATTTCCATGGATTCGCTCTTACCTGTATAATATGTTCTAGAACCGCAACGATCACATTTTACTTTATATGTCTTTTTCCTACATCTTGGACATATCCTTATTCCAACAGTAACGGAAACTTTCCTCGATGAATCTTCTGTTAACAGTGAAATGGATCTTCTCTTACCAATCGTTTCACCTATAGGAAATAGAACATTAACCGGAGGCTTCATTTTTCTCTCTGCGGCCTTTTCTGGCCTTCCCATTCTTGCCCCTACCCTAGTAGGTCCTCTGGGAAATATTTTAATACCCGATATCTTCTCTAATGCATCAATTACATTTTCAGCATCTTCAGGAAATTTCTTTTTTTCAAATATTCTCCCATTATCTTCACCAAGACCCAGCAATAAAAGCATTACCCTGGAGTATTTTTCTATTATATAAAAATCCCTTTCTCTATGAAGTGCACCTAGAGAACATAAAATTTCCTTTATTCCCTGATCTTTTTCTAGGAGGAGCATATTGTTTTCAAACCTTCCATGCAGAAGTATGTGCATTCTAAGTTTCCTTAATTCTTCCAAGGAAATGTCATGCCAAAATAAATTGTATTCAGGATGCAAAGGAATATCATATTTCAATGAAATTTCGATAATTTTTTCAAAGCTTTCAATACCAATATTATCAAGACCTTTACTTTTGGCTATTTCTTCCCACCATTCTTTTGTAAAAGCACCTCTCTTAAGGGGATAATTATTCTCAAGAAATTCTCCAAAGGGAATTAGTATTTCACCATTATCGCATATTTTTTTAATTTTTCCGGAAATTTCAATTGCTCTCCTAAAATCATTTACCTGAACAAGATCGCCGTTTTCCAGCAGTACTATTGGTCCTTCTATGCTATCACAGGAAGTCATTCCTGCTGCCTTACCAGGAAATTCAAGTTTCAGTTGTGTTCCTATGGCGATGAAACTATCCATTAAAACCATTGATGCAGGATTTATTGAAACTGTTGCAAGACCTCCAGTTCTGCACCTCCCATATCTAAGCCTGAAACCACCCTTCATTTCAGAATGCGCAAACACAGGTCTACCCGCCACAATATCCTCAATATATCTTTCCGATGATTCATTGGAAGAATCACCCTTCTCCTCCTTTATCAATTTATCTAGAAAGTCCCAGCCATCTATTCCCATTTTATCCACAATACCCTTCAATTTCCTTGCCTTTTGTATTATACCTTCTGCCACAACAAGACACATTCCTCCTCTTACCCTGTTTGTTTCCACCTCTGGCAGATCCCTGAAACCCGATACCTCCTCTTCCAGTGTACCTTCACCATCTATGCATACTGGACAATTTTTAATTGTTACTTCTATTTCCTGGGGTGTTGGTTGATATTGCAGATGCTCTATGTTTCCATAAATCTGAATTTCCTCCTTATATCTTTCAACAATTTCATCCGTTGGTTTAAAATTCCCTATCCCCAGCTCCTTCCTTACAATATCACCAATAAGTACACTAAGAGCCTGGGCTGTTCCACCAGCTCCCCTTATAGGTCCTGAATAATAAATGGATAGATATTCCGTTCCATCACTGTTCTTTTTTAATTTTATATCTGTGATACCTTCCAATGGTGCAACAAGTATACCTTCCGTAAGTATGGCCAACCCTACCCTAATGGAAATATCGAGGGCCTTCTGTTTATCATCTGAAAACTTTTTAGCAATTTCCCTTGCTGCCATTATACTTACAGTTTCCCTGTCATATTTACTTGAAAATTCCCTGATTATTTTTGCAATGCCATCCATACCTATTAATTTTTCTACCCTTGAAGCCAGATCCTCCGCCATGGGAATTTCTATATGTTCTTCAGGATCATTACCCTTAGATCTTGCCATTTCAGCTATTTCATAACACTCTTTTGCCTTTTTCTTCAAAATTTCAAAATAATCTTCCATACTGGATCAGGATTTTAAAAGATCTGAGAGGAGTAGTTTATCACTGAGTGATGCTTTTACAAGTATCTTTTTTGTTATATAAGCTGAAAGTGCATCCATTTCTTTAGATAATATTTTTTCAAATGTTTCCATTGTCATTTCAACTTCAATGTCCCCTTTATCGAATGGATCAACAAAATTAAGAGAACCATTTTCCAGTTTTAAAAAATATTTTCCATTATCCTTGAAATTAATTATAATCTTTCTTTCCAGGTCCCCTATACCATTCCTTAATTTTTCATCTTCCTCCATTCTTTTGTTGAATTTTTCAACAAGTTCATTCAGTTTTTCCAAGATCATCACCATTATAGAACAAATCCAAACTTGTATTAATTTTTTTCAATGTAAGCCAAGTTGTTCTCACAATAGGTGGAAAACTCCTTTTCTCTTTAAAATATTTTTTTAAAAATTCTATGGTCCTTGGATCTGATGGGTATCCTGATCCAAAATCTCCATAAATTTTTTTAAGTTCCTCTATCTTTCTATCCCTTTCTACCTTGGCTATAATTGATGCAGCTGAAACCAAGGGATAATCCCTGTCAGCATGATGCTTTGATATTATCTCTGCACTTATATGAAGATACTTTTTTATTGTATCAGCAAATCTGGATTCATCAACATCCGCTGAATCAACTATGTAAGTATTTTTGCCCAATTTTTCGATTATATATGCAAAATACATTGCCTCTATTTCGTTTAATTTCATTTTTTTTCTTAAAGAATCTATCTCCTGTGGCTGAATATAAACTATTTGGTAAGAATTTGAATTCTCAATTATTATATTGTAAAAATATTCTCTTCTTTTACTTGAAAGCAATTTAGAATCTTTAACGCCAATGCTTGAAATTTTGGTTTCTTCTGCACAAAGGCCGCATATCACCATTGGTCCTATTACAGGACCTCTCCCCGCCTCATCAATGCCACAAACTATCATTTTCCTGAATTCTCTTTAATTATTTCCTCCAGATTATCAAGAACGAAACTTAGAACTATATCCGCCCTTGGGTATATTTCGTCCTCTGTTAACTCATCACCATAGAAATTTTTTATTGCATCAAATATAGATTCACCAATAACATCTTCGGAATCCATACCCTTTCCCATATTTTCTAGGGCTAAATTTACCACACTGTCCATAAATTTATCTGTTATGACAAATTCATCATCTTTGGATGAAAAAATTCCATGCCTTTCCATATCGAGTAAGAATGCCAAAGTAAATTCACTCAATGTTTCTTCAAGAAAATCTATGTACTCGTCCTTTTCATTCTTTTCCTTTTTAGGTTTACTTTCCTTTTTATTTGCCATAGTTTCTTAAAAGATTTTATGTATAAAATTCTTCCTATTCTAGAATATTTTTTATTGTCTTCAGAAAATTAACAAATTCCTCGCGATTTACCCTCCCCGTATTAACATTTCTTGGGCTGGGATGGTAATGCATGAATATTTTTACATTTTTTATCTCTATAATCTTATTATTGGAAAAATCTTCCCTGATTTTGATACCTTTTTCAGCAAAATACATTTTGAGGGATTGAAATGCTATCCTGCCTAGTACAAGTATTGCCTTTATGTTCACCATACTATCTATTTCAAACTCCAAATATGGAAGACAATTTTTCATCTCTTCCAATGAAGGTTTATCGTTAGGTGGAACACATTTAACAGCAGCTGTAATGTATGTATTGAAATACTTTAGACCATCTTCCCTGCTTATTGAGAATGGTTGATTTGTAAAACCAGCATCGTAGAGACAGGATACCAAAAATTCAGCACTTTTATCCCCTGTAAAAATTCTTCCTGTCCTGTTTCCTCCTGTGGCAGCTGGTGCCAGTCCTATTATGAGAAATTTCCCATTTATATCTCCAAAACCTGGAACTGGCCTGCTCCAGTATTTTTCTCCAAAAAATCTGTTTTTCCTTTCAGCTACCTTTTTCCTGAATTCTACAAGCCTTGGACATTTCTCACATTTTATGAGTATTTCGTTCATTTCTTCGATGCTATTGAACATATTAATACAACCTTATTGACTCAAGATTCCTAGGTGCAATGGCAATAAAACCAAATTTATAATTGAATGTACCGGCAAGATATTCACAGTTTTCATTGTCCCCATGACAGGTGATTATTTTATTAGGCTTTGGTACCATAGATGTTATAAATTGTATTAATTGTTTTCTGTCAGCATGACCTGAAAATCCTTCCACCGTTACTACCTGCATATTTATGTCAATATTCACCATTGTACCTTTTCTGGGTAAAGATATACTCTTGATACCTGACTGTATTCTTCTTCCTAGAGTGCCTTCAGCCTGATAACCAACAAATATGAGAGCATTTTTTGGGTCCTCAGCTAAATTCAGAAAATATTCAATAACCGGACCACCATTCATCATGCCTGATGTGGCCAGTATAACTGCGGGCTCATTATCATTCACGATTCTTTCCCTTGTTTCTGATGTATCCACCCTAACGAATATATCTGATAGAAAAGGGTTATCATTCTTTTTGAACATTCTTTCCCTGAGATCCCTGTTCAGGTATTCAGGATATGCAGCATGTATCGCAGTAGCTTCCCAGATCATACCGTCAAGGTATACTGGAACCTTTGGAAGTTCATTCTTTCTAATATAATCCTCTATTACCACCATTACTTCTTGACTTCTCCCCACTGCAAATACTGGGATAAGAACCTTTCCACCCCTGCTAAGTACATCGTTTATCACATTTCTAAGGTTCTCACTTGCCTCCTTCCTGGAAGGCTGGAAATCATTTTTTCCACCATATGTGGACTCTATAACAACAGTTTCAGCTCTAGGAAATCTGTTGGTTGCAGATGAAAACAACCAGGTTCTTTCAAACTTTATATCACCTGTAATTACCACATTGTGAAGGCCTTCACCTATATGGAAATGGGCTATGGATGAACCCAAAATATGACCAGCATTGTGAAAAGTTAACCTTACATCTGGTGTTATATCTGTAGTCTCTCCATATTCAACTGTAATTGTTCTCCTGAGCATCTCCTTAATATCCTTAAAATCATACGGGACCCTGTTTCCTTCAGCATGTGCAAGTTTTATATAATCCATCTGAAGAAGAACAGCCAGATCACGTGTTGGAGGTGTTAAATAGACGGGACCCTTATAGTTATATTTGTAAAGCATAGGAATTAGGCCCGAATGGTCTATATGGGCATGTGTGAGTACCACAGCATCCAAGTATTTGAATGGATTGTTTTCATTTTGAAACGCATCTTGGGACCAAATCTCCGGGACATATAAATATGGTATTCCAGACCATGGTTCGTTTGACTGGACATTCGCAACATTCACACCGCAATCTATGAGAATCCTGCTATTTCTTGTCATCAAAAGAGTGGCAGACCTCCCCACTTCCCTGTATCCACCTAAGGCTATAAGTCGAACCCAGTTTTCTCCCTGGAGTACTGGTTTATTGAGCTTTTTTCCTATCTCTCTCAGAAATTCCCTTCTCATATCCTTATTTTCCTTAAGGAATTCCCTTACCTCGCTCACTATTCTGGATGGTATTGGTGGTGTCCTTATTACTTTGGGTGCCCATTTTACCCTTTTTTTAATTTCATTCAAAAGGTATCCTTCCTTTCCTATCACAAGTCCAGGAGCTTCTGCCACTATGACAACTTCACACGTTTCTGGTTCAAAATATATTTCTGTTATACCTGCTTCCTTTGGAACTATTTTCATAATTTCTTCTTTGGCTGTTTCTTCATCCATTAGTATTGAGGGGTCAGGCCTTATGGAAATTCTTCTTTTTATTTTCTGAGCTATCTGTTTAACAACTTCAGGTTTTTCTGTAAAAAAATCTATGTCCTTGGGATAAACTACAATCAGTGAGGCTTCAAAATCTATACTAGTTATGGTAATTGATGGTACATATTCAAGAACCGCCATTTTCGCCTGTTCTAATATATCCTCCCATTCACCCTCTGCCATTATAACGCCTTCTATTTTTCAGAATTTATCTATATGAGCTTTAACTTTTTCATTCTTTTCTTTATTTCCTCATCGTCAATTTTGACAAAACCATCCTTCTCTGTAATGACTGCCACATCAATACCATCGCCAGAAGCCGCATCCCTTTTCATTGCTGCGTTAATACCCCTAATGGCAAGATTAATTCCATCATCAAGGGATATCTGATCATTATATGAATCTTCCAGAACTCCATAAACAAAAAGTGATCCAGAACCTGCACTAACATATTTATCCTCTATGGAACCTCCAGCTGCATCCAGTGAGAAAACATGATATCCTCTTGAATCATAACCCCCAATTATAAGACTAACATAATAGGGATAGAATTTACTCTGATTCAGTATATTGGAAAGCATTGTAGCTGCTGCTTGAACAGTCATGGGTACCTTATTTTTTAATCTGTACAATTCCGCTTCTGCCCTCATATATCTAACAAGTACCTGCAGGTCCCCAACAAGACCTGCAGTGGTCATCCCAATATATTTATCTATCATGAATAATTTTTGTGTTATTTTATGTGCTATGAATGTTTCCATAGTTGCCCTTCTTTCTGTTGCAAGCACAACTCCTTCCTTCGTAACTATACCTACAGTGGTAGTTCCTGTTTTCAATTTTTCTTCCATAAAAAATCACCCTTTAAAGGTTAAATCATTATATTATATTTAAAACTTCTTTTTAAGTTTTTTCACAATGTTGAATTTTTCATGTTTTATTAATATATATAGTTTAATAATTTATATATAAAAAAATCTAATTTATTTAGAATTAATTTTTAAAAAAGTAGAAAGGGGCTTATGCCCAGCCCCTTATCTTTACTGCATCCGCTACCCTTTTAACAGCGACAATATAAGCTGCTGTCCTTGGTTCCACTTTATATTTTTCCATCGCTTCCATGACATCCCAGAAAGCCTTTGTCATTTTCTGATCCAGTTTCTGATGTACTTCTTCTAGTGTCCAGTAATAACCATTAATATTCTGTACCCATTCAAAGTAGGATACTGTTACGCCACCGGCATTTGCCAAGAAATCTGGAATATCAAGTATACCCTTCTTGTATAGAATCTCATCCGCTTCAGGTGTAGTAGGTCCGTTTGCCAGTTCTAATACTATTTTTGCCTTTAACTTATTGGCATTGTTTGCGGTTATCTGGTTCTCAAGGGCTGCAGGTATCAATACATCAACCTTAAGTTCAAGTAATTCCTCATTGGTTATATTTTTTGTTCCAGGGAAATTAACTACAGATCCTGTTTTTTCCTTGTGTTTTAATACCTCTTCAAAGTTAAGTCCCTTCTCACAATATATTCCACCCTTTGAATCGCTTACAGCCACTACTTTTGCACCAAACATTTCCGTTACAAGCTTATGTGCAAACTGTCCTGCATTTCCAAAACCCTGGATGGCGACTGTTGCCTTACTCAGATCTAATTTTAATTTTTTAGCAGCTTCTCTGAGGCAGTACATTCCACCCCTTGCAGTTGCATCTCCTCTTCCCAGAGATCCTCCAACTTCAAGTGGCTTTCCTGTAATAACACCTGGAGCATTATAACCCACGATTTTGGAATATTCATCCATCATCCAAGCCATTATTTGTGGCGTTGTATATACGTCTGGTGCCGGTATATCCCTTTCAGGACCTATGAACCTTCCAATTGCTCTAATATAACCCCTAGAAAGTCTCTCTAACTCAGCTTCACTCATGGATTTAGGATCACAGATTACTCCTCCCTTGGCACCACCATATGGAATATCCACGACAGATGTCTTCCATGTCATCCATGCTGCCAAGGCTTTGACTGTATCAAGAGTTTCCTGGGGATGGAATCTTATTCCACCTTTTGTAGGTCCCCTGGCATCGTTATACTGCACCCTGAAACCTTTAAAAACTTTCACACTTCCATCGTCCATTCTTACAGGAATTGTTACTTCAAGTATTCTCATTGGTTCTCTCAAAATTGCATGTACTGCTGGCTCAAGTTTCATCACTTTGGCCGCTCTATCAAGCTGCTCCTGCGCAATTTTAAATGGGTTTAATTCTTCAGCCATATTTTATCACCCCAAAGGGCAGAAGGATATTGCATTGCAATATATTAATTATTGTTTAACATATGCTAGCAATTAGCTTACATTTTAATATTTAAAAAATTTTTTAGGATAAATTTGGCTCTAACCTTTACACTTTCAAAGGTAGAATACAGAGCTAATAACTTTAAAATACAATTATTCTATATGATAACATAGAACCATGTAGCTTGAAATATGAGAATGGTGGGGCTATAATAATCCAGCCCAGAGTGGGGATAATGGGATTGAAGAGATTCCTGAACACACAAACTCCCGCTGTTTGGGTATCTTATCTTGCTCCGCGAGCATTAAAAGGATGCACACTATTTCAATAGCGGGAGGAGGGGACTATGAACTCAGTTGAAATCCTTTTCAAAAAATTTGGTTAACTAATTTTCCTGAATTTGTTTCGCAGGAACTTTTTTATAAAATTTTATATATTAATATAAGTAATAAAAAGTGTAAAACAACTTGTATTCTACTGGGAATTATTATAAATTTAATTCATAAATTCATCGATGATATTCAGAATTTTTTGTTTCAAAATAATATGAATTAATCTTCTAAGGACCATCAGGAGAAGTAATGATCCAGTAAAAAAATGGAAAGCAGTTGATGGTAAGTAAGTATCATGTATAGAATTTCTTCAAAATCTCAGTATGAAATTCAAAAATATTTAATATCATTTTTACTTTAATAGATTGTATGGAAATAAAACAATTAGTTGAGGCAGCATTATTTTCTTCGGAAGAACCTATTAAATTATCGGAGTTGAGTAAGAATCTTAGAATTGATAGTAAAAGTATCTCCAGGGCAATTAAGGAACTTAAAAAAGAATATGAGGAAAGGGGAAGTGCTATAGAGATAGTTAGGATTGGTCAAAAGTACGTGATGCAACTGAGAGAAAGTTACAAGGAAGTGGTGAATATATTTGGAAAACCTGAGCTTGATCCAGATGTTCTCAAAACACTTGCTGTAATAGCCTATTACCAGCCAATAAAACAGAGTTCATTGAGGGAACTCATTGGTGAGA
>CAYSIM010000009.1:14544-21386 GCA_964431165.1 uncultured Thermoplasmatales archaeon
TGGATATCCTGAAAAAGAAAAAATTGATAAAATCCAGGAGTTATGGAAAGACAGAGATTCTTTCACTAACAAAGAATTTCAGCACTTATTTTGGAATTGACGCAAGAGATCCTCAGAAAATAAAGAAATATCTTGTAGAAAAATTAAATCTGAAATTGGAGGGTTAATAAATGAATATACTCTTAATTGGAGGGGGAGGAAGGGAACACGCAATTGCAGAAGCAATAAAAAGAAGTGGAGGAAAAATTTATTCAGCTATGGAAAATCGTAACCCTGGAATAATTAAATGCTCTGAAGATTTTTTAATAATAAAAAATTTTAAGGAAATTTATAGTTGGAAACCAATAATAGATGGTAAAATAGATTATGCAATAGTTGGTCCAGAGGCCCCATTGGAAGCAGGTATAGTGAATGGGTTGATGGAACATGGAATTCCAAGTGCATCACCCACAAGAGAAGCTGCCCAATTAGAGACAAGCAAAAGGTTTCTCAGAGAACTGATGCAAAAATATAAAATACCCGGAAATGTGCCAAGCCATTTCTTTTCTAATGAAAAGGATCTTCTAGAATTTTTTAAAAATTTTGAAGGTGAGTTTGCAGTAAAACCTGTTGGTCTGACTGGTGGAAAAGGTGTGAAGGTGCAGGGTGATCATTTCCAAAAGAAAGAGGAGGGTATAAATTATGCAATAGAAGTACTCAGGAAAGGAATAGGAGAGGGGAAAGGTGTTCTTATTGAAGAAAAGATGGTGGGTGAGGAGTATACTTTACAGGCATTTACAGATGGAAAGGTACTCATTCCCATGCCATTGGTACAGGATTTCAAAAGAGCCTTTGAAGATGATCAGGGACCTAACACCGGAGGGATGGGATCTTATTCAATGCAGAATCATCTCTTACCTTTCATAGATCAAGCTACCATGGAGAAATCACTTGAAATATTAAAAAGTATAGTGGAATCACTCAAAAAGGAAGATATTATTTACAGAGGAACAATATACGGTCAGTTCATGCTTACGAAAAAAGGACCAAAGGTAATAGAAATAAATGCTAGATTCGGTGATCCTGAGGCAATAAATGTGCTCACAATATTCGAAGGAGATTTTGTTAAAGTGATAGAGGATATTGCCACTGGATCACTTTCCAATAAATACACGAAATTTTCAGATGAGTCAACTGTGGTCAAATACCTAGTTCCTGAGGGATATGGTATATCACCATTAGCTGGTGAGGAATTCAGTGTGAATGAATTAAAAATAAAAGAAATGGGTGGTATTTTATATTTCGGCTCGGTGGATATGAAGGATGGAAAATTTTTTACTACCCATTCAAGGACCTTGGCAATAACAGGGAAGCATCAGGATCTATATGAAGCTGAAAGTATTGCTGAAAATTGTACAAAATATGTAATAGGAAAACTATACCATAGAAGTGATATAGGTAAAAAAGAAACTATAGAAAAAAAGAAAAAAAGGATGATTGATATTCTAAATGATCCCTAAGTACCTTTCTGCTTCACTAATTATTTCATAGGCAATTACCCATGCTGGAAGGGGAGAAGGAAATATTGAAACATTGATGAATTGGCTTATATTGGAGATGAAATCACCGGAGGGAAATCCACCTATAAGCAAAAGAATTTCATCTTCAATTATCTCTTTCAATTTAATATTTTTTCCATTTTCATTCATGACAAAAATTTTAACGGGTTCTATTTTTTTTATAAGGCTAAATAAATCCATATGCATTATACTCAATAGAGGTTCCTTACCATTAGGAACATAATGATTGTGAAAAAGATCCTCCATAAGGCCAATAAATCTGTTATAGCTTTTTGGAATTCTTGTAGAAGGATCAACGAATATAACATAATTTTCCCTTGTATGAATGTACACCTTTAATTTACCGGATAAATTCAGGGGTGATTCTAGTGTATTGAGTAGAAAATAATGAACAATGTCAGGTCTTCCTCTCCTATTTTCTTCACCTGGAAAATATTTGGAAATTGCAGCATGATGAAAATTTGAATCAAGAATCATATTGCCAGGTTTCTTGCCTCTCCTTCTGGAGTGTTTAACCACCGATGGATGGGACCAGAGTTCTTGTGGAACCCTTTCCAGCTCAGAGTCAACCAAAGCTATGTGTATCATGATCAGCCAAATATGGAGCCCATTCCCTCTAGTGAACTTTCATCCTGTTCTTTGAATTTTTTGTAAATATTTTCCATTTCCTTCTGCTCTGGAATAGAGGCAAATTTTTCAGCTATTTCCTTTGCCCTTTTTATTCCTTCTTCACTTCCTTCCACGAGTACGTATATGCTATCTTCCTTTAAATCAAGAGATTGCCCTTCCCTCTTTATAACGCTCTGCCTTGAAACTATATCATCTTTGTATAGTAAATCTATTTCCTTCGATTTTACCCTATCTACCTTAAATATAACGTACATAGTGTTCAAGATTGTTTACAGGTATTAATACTTTCAGTACATGGTAAGATTGTATTTGTCCTTAAGAAGGATGAAATCATCCCTTGTTTTAATATTCAATATTTCGCTTATTTCCTTCATAATATTTGTAACTGATTTATCCCATATTTCCCTGGCAAGTGATAGCCTTTTTTCACAATCATCAAAATAAATATCCTCACCGTACTCTTTAAAACATCTAAGTACTTCAGCGGCAGTTTCTTCATTCTTCTCCTTTTCCCATTCCTCTATGCATTCAATCACAGGTCATCACACCTCTGCATATTGAAATGAGGATATTTAATATCATACCTGTTAATTGCATATTCCAGCCTATGAATATATCCTAGGGCTGATTTTTTTGCATCTCCTGTATTTTCTCTGTCAAGAAGAAAAACTTCTGGATATTCATCTGAAAGGCGCAATATCTTTTCCTTTGCTTCGCAAATGGTTATCCTTTGTTCCAGAGCATCCATATGAATTTCTGCAAGTTTTGACAATCCTTCCCTTAATCTATTCCCTTGCATGCGTTGCATTTTCTTCAGAGCTGCATAACTTTCATTTATTTCCCCATATATCATAGTAGTGTTTAAAAGGGAAATGTATAACCTTTCCATTATCATGGCAATACACCCCATAAATTGTAGAGTGATCCGAAGAAGAGAGGAGCTGCTAATCCTACAACAATGGTGATCAGTGAAAGTATGAATACTGCATAATCCACATTATCATGATTTTGTAAATTGGAAGATGAATCCTTCCAGTACATGTACATCACTACCCTGAAATAATAATATACAGAAATTGCGGAATTGAGTACCGCTATTATTGCTATCCACCAAAGCTGTCCTTCAATAAGGCTAAGGAAAAGGAAGTATTTTCCCATAAATCCAAGCGTAGGAGGAATTCCTGCAAGAGAAAAAAGTAAAATTGTGAGTGAAAATGCAAGTAAAGGCCTCTTCCTGCCGAGACCTGCAATGTTTTCAAGGGTGGTACCTGAATCTTCGAAATTCTCCATGGTGATAAATGCACCACCTTTCATTAAAACATACGCCATAGAGAAAAGTATTATTGATGCCATTGCAAGATAAAGTGCATGACCTGGCAGAATTGTAAATACTAAGGCAAGATACCCTGCATTTGCAACGCTGCTATAGGCAAGCATTCTTTTAACATCCCTCTGTACTAATGCTGTAACATTACCGTATGTCATTGTGAGTATTGCTATTATGATGAAAAAAATCTGTACGTAACTTGATAGCGTAATATCAAATGTGGATATGAAAAGCCTTACCATAATCACAAGGGCCATAAGTTTACTTGATGTGGAGAGTATAGCTGAAACAGGCGGTCTTGCACCTGTGTATGTGTCTATAGCCCAGCTATGGAATGGGAAGAGCGAAAGTTTAAATCCAAATCCCACAAGAAGCATTATGAATGATAATATGTAAAGCTCAGATGATGATTGCGCACCTAGCATGAATGTACCTGTTGATAAATAATAGAAAGAAATGCCAAAAATTATGAATGACGATGATAACGCTCCTATTACAAAAAATTTCATCGATGATTCAAGTGTTTTCCTGGATTTAGGATAGGATGCAAGTACGTACGTGGCAAGGCTGGATGCTTCGAATGTAACGAAAATTGAAATAAGATTAGCTGAATACACAGCAAGTATCATGCTTCCAGTTGAGAAAAGGAGAAGAGAATGGAAAATCTCAGGATGGGAATATTTGAAATGGAATGATGAAACTGTTACCATAAGAAGAATGAATACAAAAAGAATTGCAAATATGGTCCCGGCCTGATCAAATACAAATAGGAAATTTGAAAAATTGCTACCCAGATTTAGAATCAATAATATGAATGAGATTACGCCTCCAGTTAAAGTAATGTATGAGAAATACTCATTTTTGGAAGTTATAAATGACCATAAAATTGTTGCAATGCCGAATGCAAAAAGCACAAATGATGGTAAAAGTTTTATTATTAGAACTTCCATCATATTACACCTCCTAAGTATGACTGGAACATGGAATATATTGGTGTTGGAAATATACCAAATATGAGAACAAGCAGGAATAATATGAGCATAGGCCAGAATTCCCTAGGTAGCATATCATCAATTTTTCCAAGATAATTATTGTAGGGGCCAAAAATAGTCCTTTGTAATGCCCATATATGGTAACTGGCTGAAATAACTAGACCAAAGACTATCAGGAAGGAAATGTAGGTAAGTGTTTCCCAGGATCCAACTACCACGGAAAATTCTGCAATAAAACCGGCCAGTCCGGGAAGACCCAATGATGCAAGAAAACCTCCTGTCATCAAAAATGCCAGGTTAGGCATCATTTTTGTTAAACCCCCAAGGTCCCTGATAGCCCTGGTACCGGTGGATCTTTCCACAGAACCTATAGTTCCGAATAGTATGGGTATTATAAGACCATGAGCAAACATCATGAACATACCCCCAATAAGTGCAAGCTCCGAACCTGAAACGAAATAAACACCAAGTGCTATTGAAATGAAACCCATATGGCCTATACTAGCATAGGCGGCCATCTTTTTAAGGTCTCTCTGTGAAAGAGCCGAGAATGAAGAATATATCAATGATAAAATACCCAATGATATTATAAGCCATCCCAAAGTAGTATCTTTAAAATTAATAAATAGTGCAAAGAGACCGTAAGCACCCATCTTGGATAGTAAACCGGCAAATACCATTGATGAGGTTGTAGGTGATTCCACATAGACATCAGGAGCCCATGTATGGAATGGAAACATTGGTAATTTTATAAAGAATGCTAGGAAAAACCCTGCTAAAACAACGTAATAAAGAATTCCAGACGGAATTGAGCTGAATATCGCATTGAAATCGAAGTTGAGTGAATTATGTACGGTATAGTATTGATAAGAAAGAATGAATATGGAAACAAGCATCAAAACTGAGCCTACATGAGTATAAATAAGGAACTTCAGTGCAGTATAGTCCTTTCTTGCACCACCCCATTTTCCTATCATAAAATATGAAGGTATGAGAACAAGTTCCCAGAATACGTAGAAAATGAATATATTCTGGCTGAGGAATACACCGAAGAGTGAAAATTCAAGGAAGAGAATATATGAAAAATATGACCCTTCCACAGATGGATCCTGGTAAAATATGGAAATAAATATTACTATGGATACCAGTAATATAAGTGGGTATGAAAGATAGGTGAGTGAAAGTGAAAAATCAATACCATAAAATTGCGGAGTATTATAGGTGAAATCTATGAACTGATAATAGAATATGGATGTGATTAAAACAATAAAAGATAGTATCAATGATGCAATTTTTGCATATTTGCCCGTTATAATAGGGATAACAGAAAATATTAAAGGAAGTAGAAGAAGAATGGTAAGCATTTAGATCACCCCCAGTATTTTACCAAGTAATAAAAATATTACAAGACCTAGAACCACGAGCATAGCATAATTCTGCACTATACCTGTCTGTATTTTCCTGCTTATTGCACCAAAAGATTCTGTGGATTTTCCAATAAGATTGACAAAACCATCCACAACGTATTTGTCAAACAACGAAATTGTATGTGAGATTGCTACAATTATCCTGTCAGCAATTATATTTGTATAGAAATAATCAAGATAATATTTGTATTTGACGATTTTATAGATGATTCCTGATTTATTCGCCACAGTCTCAGGAGAGAACCTTCTTGATCCATAGAATATCCAGGCTAAGTAAATTCCAAGTACCACGAGGACAAGAGGAAGGAATTCTATATAATATGGTATGGAGAATGAAATCCTTTCACTGAAATAACTGTAAAATTGCTCCTGGAATACGCCATATACCAGTGAAAGTATTGATAATATTAGTAAAGGAACGAGCATCACCCACGGTGGATCCTTGGCATGTTCAGCCGCGTAACTATTAGGTTTTCCTAAAGCTACGGTGAAAAACATCCTAAATGTATAAAGTGTTGTCAGGAAAGCACCAAGAAGGAGGAGAAACCATGCATAGAAAACACCCGGGTAATTTGAAGAGAATGCATATGAGAGTGAAATTATCTCATCTTTGCTGAAATAACCCGCTGTTGGAGGAAAACCAACAAGTGTGAGTGCACCGATGAACATAGTGGAAATGGTTATTGGCATTTTCTTCCATAGACCACCCATCTTCCTTATATCTCTTGTATCAAGGAGTGAATAAAGTACTGCACCGGCTGAAAGGAACAATAGTGCTTTAAGGAATGCATGCACTATCAGATGATATATGCTGATTGAAATAGGATACTGTGAAGCCACTATCCCTAATCCCAGTGCAGCAAGCATGTACCCTAGCTGACTTATGGTTGAATATGCAAGTATTCTC
>CAYSIM010000010.1:0-3364 GCA_964431165.1 uncultured Thermoplasmatales archaeon
GATGAGGTAATTTTCCTGAAGAATAAACTTTTCAGAAATTATGAAACACAGGCCTTTGTGATGGGTGCAGAAAAATTAATAGCGGAAAGAAAACCAGGTATAATTCTCGTGGGGGCTACTTACCAGGGAAGGGATTTTGCAGGAAGGCTTGCTGCAAGGTTGAAGACAGGGCTAGCAGCAAATGCAATTACCCTGAGAATTGATGAGAATGGTTTACTCTACACGGGCGTTCCAGGATATGGAGGAAAGTTCATAGCTGAGATAGTTAACTATAAGGCACAGATCTCCACCGTAAGACAGGGTGTATTTAAGAAAAGTGATTATGATGCTCAGAGAAAGGGGATAGTGAATGTGATGGAAATTGATCTGGGCGATTTCAGGCCAAAACTGGATATTCTGGAGAAAATAAAGAAGGAAACCGTTGATATAACCAAATCTGAAAGGGTGATAATTATAGGAAACGGTGCTGCAGATAAATTCCAGGATATTGAAAAATTTGCAAAGTTGATAGGGGCCGATATTGGTGTGACAAGACCCATAGCCGACAGGGGTCTTGCCCCCAGGGAAATACAGGTAGGCTCAACGGGTGTTTCCCTTAGTTCAAAGCTTGCAATAATTCTTGGCTCCAGTGGATCTGAACATTTTGTATCGGGAATAGAAAAATGCAATCTTGTAATTTCTGTGGATCTGGACAGGAATTCAAACATATTCAATTACTCCGATTACTGCATAGTTAACGATATTCATAAATTACTACCTGTATTAATTTCAAAGCTGGAGGGGAAAGTATGAAAAACATAATAGTTTGCGTTAAAATAGTCCCTAAAACGGAAGATGTGACATTCGATCCTGTTACAAAGACACTTGACAGATCAAAGGCTAAAAACCAGATCAATGAAGCAGACAAGAATGCAATAGAATATGCACTTCAGTTGAAGGAAAAATATGGCGGGAATGTAATACTCCTTTCAATGGGACCAATGTTTTTCGAACCATTCCTGAAGATAGGTATTGCCATGGGTGCTGATGATGCCATACTTCTATCGGACAGGGCTTTTGCAGGCGCAGACTCATTTCCTACTGCACTTACACTTGCAACGGCCATACGGAAGATAGGTGATTATGATCTAATAATACTGGGTGAAGAATCGTCTGATGCGGGCCTGGGCCAGGTACCTTCACAGGTGGCGGAATTTCTCGATCTACCGCAGGCGCTATTCGTTTCAGGGATTGAAGTGGAGGAAGGTCATGTTGTGGTAAAGAGGAGCATAAAGGGAGGCCATGAAATTGTTAAAATACAGATGCCCGCGGTTATTAGTGTGGAACTTGGCACAAACCAGCCAAGATTTCCAGATTTCAGGAGGAAGAGATGGGCCGATAATGAATTTAAAGTTAAAATCTGGAATGCGAAGGATCTCGGTCTTGATGAGCATACGGTGGGATTGAAGGGCTCATATACATTCGTTAATAGATTCATTGAAACTAAACCGCCCATGAGGATGAAGAATTTCATAGAGGGTAGTTTGGAGGAGCAGGCAGAAAAAATAATTGAAATAATAAAATCCTTACAGAAATAATTTTTTAAAAAACACTTTCGGATAAGTTTATATTTTTTATGGCATTCCTGTGCGTATGTACCCAGTTATAAATTACGATTACTGTAAGGGCTGTAACCTCTGTGTGGAGGTATGCCCGAAAAAGGTGTTTGAAAGGGGAAAGGAAATTTCCCAGAGGGGTTATATTGTAGCTGTTGTAAAGTATAAGGAACTCTGCACAAATTTCAAGATTCCAGTAGGAGGGAAACCACTTTGCGAAATTTGTTGGTTAACATGTCCAGAGCATGCTATAGAATTTGAGGGTGATTAAAATGTTAATGCCAGGTAGATATTTTCTTTCAGGAAATGTTGCTGCTGCAGAAGCAGCTTTGCTAGCAGGATGCAGGTTTTATGGTGGTTATCCAATTACACCATCCAGCGAACTCATGGAGCATATGGCAAAGAGAATGGTGGAGGAGGGTGGTGTTTTCATACAGATGGAGGATGAACTTTCAGCAATTTCTGCTGTAATAGGTGCAGCGCTAACAGGAACAAAGGCGATGACAGCCACATCGGGACCAGGCTTTTCACTTATGCAGGAAAACATTGGCTACGCCGCCATGACAGAAACACCCGTGGTAATAGTGGATGTGATGAGAGGAGGTCCTTCAACAGGTCAACCCACAATAGTTGCACAGGGTGATGTATTGCAGAGTAGATTCGGTTCACACGGTGATTATGAAACAATAGTTCTTGCACCCAACTCCGTTCAGGAACTTTTTGATCTCACAATAAAATCATTTAATCTGGCGGCAATTTACAGGAACCCTGTTATACTTCTCTCGGATGCTGAACTTGCACACATGGTTGAAAAAATTGAGGTACCCCAAAGGGTGGAAATAGTGGAATTCAACCAGGTTGAGATGAATCTTGTTCCTTCATTCGTTCCCGTTGGCTATGGTTTCAGGGTGGCCGTAACTGGTCTTACACACAATTTCAAGGGCTATCCCATCACAAATGATGTAAAGGTGCATAGGGAACTTGTGACGAGGCTTGTTAATAAGATAACAAAAAATGAAGATAAGATATCGGATGTGGAAATAATAAACCCCGATGCAGACACAATCATCGTTTCATACGGCATTGCATCAAGGGCCGCATATCCTGTGCTGAAGAAGAACAGGAACGTCGGTCTTTTCAGGCCAAGGACACTATGGCCTTTCCCTGAAAGCAAATTCAAGAATATTGTTAAAGATAAAAGGATCATAGTTTTGGAGATGAATCTCAGGGGATACGCCCTGGAGGTGGAAAGGCAGGGAAGGAAGTACGGTGCTAAGGACTTTGAATTCATCAACATAATAGGAGGAGAAATACCGAAACCCTTCCATATTGAGGAGGTGCTCTAAATGGAATTCTTCGATTTTTACAGGAAGGACAGGTGGCCACACCAGTTCTGCCCGGGTTGCGGCCTTGGAACAATCATGAACTGCATGTACAAGGCCTTTAATGACCTGGGTATTGATTTGAACAAGACAGTTTTTGTAAGCGGTATAGGATGCACGGGCAGGGTTCCTGGATACATAAATGCGGATTCTGTGCATACCACACATGGTAGGGCAATAGCGTTTGCAACAGGTATAAAACTGGCAAGACCAGATTTAAATGTTGTTGTTATAAGCGGTGATGGTGATCTCTTCGCTATAGGAGGTAACCATACCCTCCACGCTGCCAGGAGGAACATAGATCTAAAGGTGATCCTTGTTAACAATGCTAACTACGGCCTCACGGGAGGGCAGATGGCGCCCACCACGCCATACAGTATGATTACT
>CAYSIM010000010.1:3388-9381 GCA_964431165.1 uncultured Thermoplasmatales archaeon
CCACACCTTACGGCCAGAATGAATATCCATTTGCACCCGCTGAACTCGTGGCAGCTGCAGGCGCAAACTACGTTGCAAGATGGACAACTGCACATCCAAATCAGCTCGTGAAAAGCATAAAGGAAGCAATGCTAACGAAAGGATTTTCCTTCATAGAGGTGATTTCACAGTGCCCAGTAAACTTTGGAAGGAGGAACAGGATGGGCGATCCTGTCTTCCATCTCAGATGGATAAGGGAACATTCCATACCCATCAACAAGATGAGCTTTGATGTTAGCTCCCCCTATGATATAATTGATCTCAACACCAAGGGCATTTATATCATAGGAGAACTTGTAAAGAGGAACAGAGCTGTTTATGGTGAAACGGAAAAGGAAGTAGGTGGAAGGGGACCAAAGGAGTAATTTTTCTCTTTTTTTGCTAAATTTTTAATAACACCAGGTAATACTTATTAGAGATGATGAGGATAAACGACAGGCAGATACAGAGAATGATGAAGCAGATGGGAATGAAAACGCAGGATATAGATGCGGTGGAAGTCCTAATTAAGGGAAAGGAAAAGGATTATATTGTAAAGAACCCGAAGGTGACCGTGGTGGAGGTGCAGGGGCAGAAGATAATACAGGTAATGGGTGAAATGGAAGAAGTGGAAAAAGAGAAACTTCCATTTACCGAGGAAGATATTTCCCTGGTTATGGAACAGACAGGTTGCACAAGGGAAGAGGCGATTGAAGCACTCAAGGCAACAAATGGTGAGCCCGCAGAGGCAATAATAGAGATAATGAAAAAACATGGAATTCATTAAGGAAGTTCTTGATAGGATTAAACCCACAGAGGAGGAGCAGAAATCATTACTCAAAACTGCAGATGATGTTATTTCAAGGATTAACCTTGAGCTATTGAACATTGATGCTGATCCTATCCTTGTGGGAAGTGTTGCCAAGGGTACAAATTTGAAAAACACAGATGTTGATATCTTCATAAGATTTTCAACTAAGTATGAAAAACATTACGTGGAAGAAAAGACCATGGAGATTGGAAAAAAAATTCTTCTTGATACAGTGATAAATTTTGCCGAACATCCCTACATAAGGGGAAAGTATAATGGAATAGATTTTGAGATTGTTCCCTGCTACAGGATTGAAGACCCTAAAAGGAAGATCACATCGGTGGATAGGACACCCTTTCATACAGAATTCGTTAAGAATAATCTCAAGGACTGGCAGAGGGATGAGGTGCGTCTTCTTAAGCAGTTCCTTAAGGGTATTGGAATTTACGGTGCCGAGGCAAAGGTGGAGGGATTTTCAGGATACCTTACTGAGCTACTTGTTATTAAATATGGAAGTTTTATGGATGTACTGAAGAATGCAAGAAAATGGAAAAGAAATGCATTCATATCCCTTGATGGAAAGCATGGTGATTTCGATTCACCCCTTGTATTCATAGATCCAACCGACCCCAAAAGGAATGTTGCATCCGCAGTTTCCCTCAGGAGCTATGCGATGTTCATTTTCGCATCCAAGGAATTCCTCAAAGAACCAAAAATAACATTCTTCTTCCCCAGGGAATATCCAGAATTTGATCCTGAAAATGTAGGTAAAAGGGGAATAAGGATTCTTCATATAAAAATGGAAAAACCAGATGTAATAGATGATATACTTTTTCCACAGATAAGGAAATTTTCAAATCTTCTCATGGATAATCTTATGGATTTTGGCATAACAAAAATGCATTATTACGTTGATGATTGTGTTCATATACTGATAGAATCTTATCATCAGGATCTCCCACGCATGGAGATGCACCAGGGTCCACCCGTGTGGAACAGGAATTCTGAAAATTTCATAAAAAAATGGAGGGGGAGGGCATTCAACGGGCCCTATATAATGGAAGGAAAATTCTATGCCGATGTTGAGAGAAAATATAAAAGCATTGAGGATGCAATAAGAAAAATAATCTCCTCGGCAAGCATAGGGAAGGATCTGGACAAGCTTAAAGATACGATTGAATTTTCCAGGGATCCAGGCACCGCGGACAGGAAGGAACTTTCAAAATTCCTGGATTATAGATTTCCCTGGGAGCTTTAGAAAAAAGGCGGATTAAGACCAACTATCCAGAATGTTATCCAGGCAAGTATATAGGCGAGTAAATCATACACAAGTGTTTTCCTGTCAACTGAAATGCCAAAATAATTGAATACGTATGGAACAAGGAATGCAAAAGCCAGGCCTAGAATAGCGGAAATGGGCGCCAGACCCAAATATTGAAAGAATGCGGAGAGGAATCCTATTCCAATTCCAAGTGCGTAGGCTATAACAACGCTCTTACCCTTATGCATCTCCTTCTGCAAAAATTCCTTCTCATCAAGTTCAGGAAGGACCAATTCCTCCTCCTTCTGTTCCTTCTTTACCATTCTATTCACCCATTCCCTTCAGTAGATCGAGTATTGCCTTTTCCACTTCCTTCGCCTTCACCACACCGGAGGCAACAAGAACACCTTTTGCCCCAAGTTCCATGGACTTCTTCACATCCTCCCTATCCTTTATACCTGCACCGCATAGAACATTCACAGACCTGTTTATTTTTTCCACTTCCCTTACAGAATCCTGAACCACCTCTGGTTTAGCCTTTGAAACTGATATTTCACCTCCAATTAATTCTGGGGGTTCTATTGCTATGAAATCGGGTGAAAGTTCCGCCACAGCCCTTGTTACCTCTATGTTATTTGTGCATACGAGATTCTTTATGCCTGATGATCTAGAATATTTGACAAGAAAATCTATTTCAGATAGCTTCAGTTGCCTTTCGGAATGGTTGATGATAACACCATCTATACCCCATTCCTTTATGTTCTCCATGGTAATACTACCAGTGAATGCACCAGGGTAAACTGGATCAACATGCTGTGCAAAAACCGGAATTGAAACACTCTCCTTCACCTTAAGGATATCAATGGCGGAAGGTGCCACAGCAACAGTGATTCCTGTTTCTATGGAGAGTTTTTCAGCAATTTTCGAAATTGTTATTGATCTCTTTCCCATCGATTCCCTGTAAGCCTTGAAATTTATAACAAGTAATGGAATTTTCATTTGATCCTAATAATGATATTTCTTATTAAATATTTTCTTCAATCAATCTGGGTAGTGAATTATAAATCCTTACCCTGAAAACCTTACCATATTTATCAAAAATTTTCTCAAGAGAATCATTTTTACCATAAGCGATAAGGGAATTTCCTATCATCCCCTGCGCTACCTCACCATATTCCCTTGCTTTTTCCATTATTTCTATTAATTCATTCGATCCTATGGAGATTTCCCTTGAAAATTTTCTTGCCACCCTGAATGCATTCCTTAGACTCATTTCCTTCATGAACATTTCCATTGCACTATCTCCTGCCTTTATTATTTTTTTTCTATATCCATTTTCCTTTATTATTTCCCTCGTTTCTAAAGGTGTTTCCATGACGAGGACAACGAATTCAATATTCTCCGCCCTTAGCCTATCAACAAAACCATAAGGTGGTATCCCTTCCTTTTTTCTTAGGGTGAATCCACCTGTGGAAATGCTTGCCACATCTCCCAGACCCGTACCATTTTTCACCTCAGATCTATGTGCTACGCCCATGCATTCATAATACGTTTTTTCTCCATAAAAGAGGGATAGGGATGTGGAAACTGCCCCTGCAGCGCTCATGCCAAATCCCTGTGATATTGGTAACTGTGTTCTTGTTCTTATTATTGCCTTGATACCCGATTCCTTGATAATCATTTCCTGCAATGTATTTTTAACAAATTTGCCATTGAGTGTTACCTCCGTAAGGGAGGATTTTCTTGATTCCGTCAAAGCCCCCTTGTTGATCACAATACCAACACCAAGCGATCCCTTTCTATTATATTGCCTGGCATCATCCCTTATGGAAAAAAATAGCGTAATACTTCCTGGTGAAAATGCCTTCAACGGTATCATCTCCTTGCCTGCTTCCTTATTTCTTCATCCTCCTTAATAAGTTCATCCATTAGGTCGTTCACCTTCCACTGGAGTGATATTTCTGTGGTAACAGCCACTATTGATCTGGAGAGTTTTTCATTCCCCTTAAGTAACTCAAGGAATTCCTTTACCTCGCTGTCTGTAAAATTGTGCAACAGTATTACCCTCTTGCCTTTTTTCTCTTCATTACCATCTATTTTTCTAAAGGACATAAAAGAAAGATTGTTTTCATAAATATTTAATTTACCATTGGCTATTCTGGTATGATGAAAGGTATCGTTAAAACAATTCTTTCAAAGTATGGTAAATTTTCCAACACCGTCAGGATACTGATCCTGATAGAGCTTCTCATTTCCATAGAGAATGGCATCATATATTTTCTCCTTATTTTCTACATAAGGGCTATTGGATATTTGCCTGTAATTTACGGTCTTATGACCTCTATCTCCGGCCTTGTTTTCCTTTTAACAGTGGTGCCTTCAGGTATAATATCCTCCAAGATAGGTGCAAAGGCTATGTTGAGCCTCTCAATAATAATATCAATTTTTTCACTGCTCATTCTTATATTTTTCCAGGAGCTTGCACTTCTTATAATTGCCTCCATACTTATGGGTATTTCTTGGTCTTTTTCACAGCCAAATTTCGGAAGTCTACTTGCGTCAGCATCCACAGTGGATGAAAGAAATTATGTTTTTTCTTTGAACGGATTTTTCAATCTTGTGGGAATGTCAGCGGGAACCGTTCTTGGGGGATACTTTCCTTCAATAGGGGAGGTTTTGTTTTCAAACGCAATTTTAGGATACAAACTTTCCTTTGTAATATCAATATTAATCTTCATCTCAGTTTTTTTTCTGATTGAGATGATAGATATTGACATAAAAATGGAAAGAGGAAGGAGTGCATCCATACCACAGGATGTAAGGAAAATGTTGATTAAACTTACATTACCCGCAATGCTGATAGGTTTCGGTGCTGGCTTCGTGATACCCTATTTTCAGCTCCAGTTCAAATATAGATTTGGTATTTCAATTGAAAGTATCTCCTACATATTTGCCATTACAGATCTTCTCATGGCAATGCTTATGCTCTACATACCATTCTATGCAGAGAAAAAGGGTACCCTTATGACCATAGTTTCCCTATGGCTCCTTGCTACCCTGACATTGTTTCTCATGCCTTTCATTTCAAATCTTCCCATGGGACTCTATCTTTTCTCTTCACTCTATGTAATAAGGACAATATTGATGAATGTAGCAGGTCCAATACAGAGTTCATTCGAATTTTCCCTTATTCCCAAGGAGTACAGGATGATAACATCAAGCCTTCTTTCACTTTCCTGGGTGGGAATGAACTCACTTTCCGCATATCTTGGAGGCCTGCTCATACTTTACTCACTTAACCTACCCTTCTATATCTGTACTTCCTTTTACCTTACAAGTGCCCTTATGTACTATATATTCTTTAGAAATGTGAGTTTAAAATATGCATGAATTTACTGAAGTAAGATTTTTATACGATATGCTCATATAAGTATATCGATCACTATGAAAAAGCTCTATGTGGCAATAATAGTAATTGTGGTAGTAATTGCAGCAATTTCTGCAGCTATATACATACAATCCCAACAGAAACAGCAGAGTATTACGCTTACTGTATATGCTGCCGGGAGCCTTGCAGTCCCTTTCACAAATCTTCAGAATCAATTCGAGTCCGCCTATCCTAACATAACTGTTCAGATAAAATTTGGGGGAAGTGTAGGATTAATGCGTGAAATTATGAGCAATGCTTCCGTTGATGTGTTTGCATCCGCTGACTGGTCAATAATACCCAAGATGTATCCTAACTATGCAAGCTATGACATTGGATTTGCGCTAAACCAGATGGCTCTGGTATATAACAATCAAACTTTGAGCTATTTGCACATATCCCAGATAAATGAGAGCAACTGGTACAAGATACTCTCAATGCCAAATGTAAAATTTGGCTTTTCTGACGGTAATCTT
>CAYSIM010000010.1:9401-9933 GCA_964431165.1 uncultured Thermoplasmatales archaeon
GATACAGTGCACTCATGGTGATGGCATTATCAAATCTATATTACCATGAGAATATTTTCCAGAACCTCGTGGGGAATTACACAAACATAAAATTGGTGCAGAAGAATAGTACATATTACATAGAACTTCCACCCACGTCATCGCTTTCATTCAACACATCAAAAATAATGATAGAACCGAAAGAAACGGACCTGCTACCTGCACTTGAAAATAATCAGATTCAGTTTTTATGGATTTACAAGAGTGATGCAATACAGAAAAAATTGCCATATCTCCAGCTTCCGGATGAAATTAATATGGGAAGCGCAAACCTTACCATAATACAGAACTATTACAGTAAAGTTATGGCCTACGTTGGCTACAATTCTACTTCACAATCATTGATAAAATGCAAGCCTATTATATACGGTATCACAATTCCTTCCACAGCAAAGCATGTATATGCAGCTGAAATGTTCATAAAATATCTCCTTGAATCAAACGGGCAGAAAATTATGAGCAATGCAGGCCAAACACAAATATATCCAGCATA
>CAYSIM010000010.1:9949-13964 GCA_964431165.1 uncultured Thermoplasmatales archaeon
TGTGCCCCAAGTATTAAGAAATGATGTGACCTCAAGTAATGTATCTCCATGAAAAATTATTTCCTCATCATTTTAACAATTTTTTCCATTTTAATGATGCTCTTCATATTACTACCTATAATTGTGCTTTATTCATTTGTTTCTTTTCAGGATATTACATCAATTTTTCTTGACAGAAATTTCCAGGAAACAATTTACGTTACGTTCCTTGCTGGATTCATATCCATGTTGATCATTGCATTACTAGGTATACCACTTGGGTACATAATGGCAAGGGTAAACTTCTTTGGCAAAAATTTTATCCAAGGATTGATAGATCTACCTTTGGTAATACCTGATACAGTTGCTGGCCTGATAGTTTTCCTTACATTCTATTCACAGGGTATACTAGGTGAACCATTTTCCAAGGTAGGCATAAATTTTGTCAATACTCTATATGGCATTATTGTGGCAATGATGTTCGTTGGAGCACCATTCATGATCAATACTGCAAAATCGGGTTTTCTGAATATTGATCCTAAGCTGGAGAAGGTATCACTCAGCCTTGGTGCAGGAAGGATCGCCACATTTTTCAGAATAAGTTTGCCGCTCAGCCTTGATTCCATAGTAAACGGGCTTGTAATGACCTGGGCAAAGGGTGTTGCATCCTTTGGTTCAATTATAGTTATAGCATATTTTCCAATGGTGGCCCCTACATATATATATAATCAATTTCTCCTTTTTGGAACAAAGGCAAGTGCAGTGGCAGCAGGTGCATTCCTTCTCCTTACATTAATAATCTTTGCCACATCAAGATTTGTATCAGGAAGACTCATGAGGTGGTTGATGAAATGATCCTTGAAATTTCAGGCCTTGAAAAAAGGCTGGGAAACTTTCATCTAGGTCCTATAGATCTAAAGATGAAAGAAAATCTTGTACTTCTGGGACCCACAGGCTCCGGAAAGACCACGCTTCTGGAAATTATTGCAGGCTTCATAAAACCCGATTCGGGTAGAATTTTTTTCAATGGAAAGGAGATGACCGAAATTCCGCCCGAAAAAAGAAGGATAGGCCTCCTTTACCAGGATTACCAGCTTTTTCCCCATATGGATGTTTTCAGGAACATTTCCTACGGATTAAGGATGCAGGGTATGGATCATAAAAGCATTGAGATGAAGGTGAAGAGCATTTCAGAAAGATTCGGTATTTCACATCTACTCTCAAGAAATGTTTACCACCTCAGTGGAGGAGAGAAACAGAGGGTAGCGCTTGCAAGGGCATTGATAATAGAACCGGAAATGCTTCTCCTGGATGAACCATTTTCTGCCCTTGACGAGGAAACTAAAAATTCTTTGATAGAATATTTCAAGGAAATAATGAATGAAATTGATTCACTTGTTATTATTGTTACACATGACCAGCAGGATGCATACAGACTGGGGAAGAATGTGGCAATAATATTCAGGGGAAGAATAATGGCATTTGGAGAGAGAGAAAATGTCTTTAGGAAACCCGTAAACGTTGAAACTGCCAAATTCCTTGGCTTCAGGAATATTTTTTCTTACGAAGATATGAAAAAATTGGGCATTGAAAAAGAGGGAAAATTCTTCACAATAGATGATTCAAAAATATATATAAATGGCAATGGAAAAATAAAATTGAAGGGTGTAATAGAAAGCTATGAATTCATGAAGGATAGGAAAAGGCTAGTTATTAATGTTAATGGTGTGAGATTGGAAAAAAGGATTGACAATTTTCTCACGCTTGAAAGGGAGATTTACATTTCCCTAAATCCTGAAGATCTTATCAAGCTTGAAGGTTAATTTTTTATCTTTCCATAATTTAATGTTATAAGGGTGGTAATAAATGGATTCCAGAATACCGGGTTTTTACAAGCTCAGCCCCGATGAAAGAAGGAAGAAAATGGCCGAATTTTCATCATTGACTGATGAGGAAATTAATACCCTGATCTCACAGATACCTTTTGATATAGCGGATAGAATGATAGAAAATGTTGTTTATACAATGGATATACCCGTAGGCATAGCAACAAATTTTCTCATAAATGGAAAGGATTATCTTATACCAATGGCAATAGAGGAACCAAGTGTTGTTGCTGCTGCAAGTAATGCTGCCAGGATAGCGAGGGAGGGTGGAGGCTTCTATGCTACTGCTAGTGAACCGCTCATGATAGGCCAGGTACAGGTGGTGAAGCTGAAGGATCCCTATACATCCAAGGTAAAGGTACTTGAAAACAAAAGGGATTTGATCAGGATAGCGAACGAACAGGACCCTGTACTCGTTAACCTTGGGGGGGGTTGCAAGGACATAGAGGTGAGGGTTCTGGATACATCCATAGGACAGATGCTCATTGTGCATTTGATAGTGGATGTGAGGGATGCCATGGGTGCCAATGCTGTAAATACCATGGCCGAGGCAGTTGCCCCCTATCTGGAAGAAATAACGGGAGGAAAGGTCTATCTCAGGATACTCAGCAACCTGGCCACCTACAGGATGGCGTATGCCAGAGCAACTTTCCCTAAGAAAGTAATAGGTGAGGAGGCTGTGGAGGGCATAATCTATGCTTATGAATTCGCCATGAATGATCCATACAGAGCGGCAACGCACAACAAAGGAATAATGAACGGAATAGATGCTGTTCTACTAGCCACAGCTAACGACTGGAGGGCTGTGGAAGCGGGTGCACATTCATTCGCCTCCCTTAATGGTTATAAAAGCCTCACAAAATGGGAGGTGAAAAGCAACGGGGACCTTGAAGGAATGATAGAGATACCCATGGCGGTGGGCACGATAGGCGGTGCATCATCAACACATCCAAAGGCAAAGCTTGCAAGAAAAATACTTAACGTTAAGGATGCAAAGGAATTCTCTTACGTGCTTGCATCTGTGGGATTGGCACAGAACTTTGCTGCAATAAGGGCACTTGCACAGGAGGGTATACAGAAGGGGCATATGAGCCTGCATGCTAGAAATATAGCCATAATGGCAGGTGCAGAGGGTGATCTTATAGATGCTGTTGCTGAAGAAATGGTGAAGGAAGGTAAGGTAAGGCTGGACAGGGCAAGGGAAATACTGAAAATGCTCAAAAGTTCCTGAATTTTTTCTCCAGTATTATTGTTTTCATTGTTTCTTTATCCGTATTCACAATATCCTTAATGTTCACCGTGGGTATGTTCTTACCAATAAATTCACTATTTGTTATCAAGAGACCGTATTTTTCAGTAAGGTCTGCAATTTCTTCTATTATCCTTGCCTTGAGGAGTGCTTCTTCCCTCATTCTTGTAAAACCAATGAAAAGGACCTCCTCCCTTACATTTGAGAGTGCATCGAAGTTTGTTTTGCTCGTGAAATAAATGCTGAAGCCTGCTCTTCTAAAAGCCTCCATTGCACTCCTTCCAAGCTCATCCATGGGCATGGTGAATTTTCCCTCAGGCTCCGGAAGTTTTTCGAATGGATCTATCCTTTCTATCAGATTCACATTGAGATAATTTTCAATCTTCATAAGAACGTCTATGGAAACTGCCGTGTTTCCCTCCTCATAAAGCTGTATGGACCTCCTCGAGACATTGGCTGCCTTTGCTAGATCACCTATGGAAACGCCCCTCTTTTCCCTGGCCTCCCTGAGTTTCCTTGATTCTATTTTTACATAAAATCCTCCAGGGGCAGCGAAACCTATGGGCAGCTCCTCTCCCCTTATATAATTGGCAAAGGTCCTGAAGCTGAGAACGGGTACATCATATCTTGTGTAGAGAATATAATCCTCTAGCAATCCTATACCGCATCTTACACCAACGATGAGAGGCTTTGCCCTTATTATCTTTGCAAGGAGTTTTATCTCATTGGCAACATCCTGTTTAAGCGTATCCACATTGTAGAGAACCTTTATTATAAATATATTCTCCTCATTGCTCGCTATTATATCGTACGCTACAGATGTGAACTCTTCAGATGATATGCTATAGCCATTCTTCTTCAGCATCGCACGTGTAAGGCTGACCAAAGCTTCCCTTGTGAT
>CAYSIM010000010.1:13974-14222 GCA_964431165.1 uncultured Thermoplasmatales archaeon
CATTTCACGCCTAATTTAATAATGGATCTATTTAAATATTTCCACAAAAAGATCCTTGTTTTGATATCCTGAAAGGATTAATATGTCATTAGTTTAAATGTATAAAATAACGTATCATAATTTAGGATAAATTTGTCTCTAATCCACCTTTTCAAAGGTAGTATATTGAGCTGAGAATTTTAAATACAAACATTCTATATGATAACATGGTGCAAAGTGAATAGAAAGATCAGAACTGGAGTGACCCA
>CAYSIM010000010.1:14232-15945 GCA_964431165.1 uncultured Thermoplasmatales archaeon
GATGATGATGAGATTTCTGAATTCACAACCTTCAGCTTTGTGAGCATTAAAGGGATGTCCACTATTTCAATGGTGCGAGGAGGTCACGTTCAATAAAAGATCAGAAAAATTGCTTAAGGAAGATGTGACTATAAGGTAATGTTCTGTATGAAGATAGATTATTCTAATATTCATGGAAGAATACTGCACCGTAACAATTTATTATAATAATATACAGGGATCATAACACAAATATAAATGAATTTGTTTGGACGTGAGAGAAACTATCCTTCCATAATATGGGAAAAGTAACGATTAGATAAAAAAAAAGAGAAAGATTATTTCAATTGGAGGTCCTGGATAGGATTTACGCAAAACCACTAGAGTAGCTCAATGTACCTATAAGCATCAAAGTTCTCATGGAAGCAGTATTTCACACCCATGAAGTGGGATTTGAGTTCCTTTACCTCTTCCTTTACCTTCTGCGGATCTGCCTTGTCCATTGCAACTTTTTTTATCAGATTTGCTATTTCCACCATTTCAGATTCCTTCATGCCTATCCTTGTAACTTCCTGTGTACCTATCCTTATACCGCTTGGATTCCTTGGCTTGCTCTGGTCATCGTATGGAAGGAGATTCATATTCAATATTATGTTTGCCCTCTCAAGATCCTCAGCTACCCTTCTGCCACCACCCTGTTCCTTCACATCCACAAGAATTGTATGGCTCTCTGTGAAACCAACCTTTTCACCAAGCACCTTGAATCCAAGGCTGTGCAGTTCCTGGGCAAGCTTCTTTGCATTCCTTATCACCTGATCCGCATAGCTTTCACCAAATTCGAGATGCTCCGCCAGGGTAACGCCTAGTGCTGCCATTGTATTAAGGTGGTGGTTGCTTATTACACCCGGAAAAATAGCTCTCTGTATCTTTTCCCACATCTCCTCATCCTTTGGATTCCCGAGTATTATACCCCTCTGAGGTCCTGGCAAGGTTTTATGTGTGCTTCCGCTTATCACATGCGCACCCTCACGCAATGGATCCTGGAACCTTTTGCCCGCTATGAGACCAAGAACATGGGCACCATCGTACCATACATATGAGTCTGCCTCCTGTAAGGCTTCGCCAAGCTCCTTCAATGGTGTAGGGAAGAGAAATACGGACTGCCCAAAAAGTGCTATCTTTGGTTTCACAAGTTTGATCAATTTGGATGCAAGATCCACATCTATGTTCATGGTTTCAACATCGAATGGATATGGTATGGGATTAAGACCCCTGAATCCAACCGTTCCGAACCTTGCACTTGAAATGTGTGCACCGCTGGCCAGCGGTACTGTGGTAATAACATCACCTGGATGTGAAAGAGCAAATACCACCGCCTGGTTTGCATTTGTACCGGATATGGGCCTCACATCAACATAATCCGTTCTGAAGAGTTTTTTGGCAAGGTCAGTGGTAAGTATTTCTATCTGGTCCACATAGTAATTTCCCTGATAATATCTTTTACCAGGAAGACCCTCTGCATACCTTGAGCCAAGATCGCTTAATAGGAGTTCCCTCGCAAGTGGTGATAGAACATTTTCACTGGCGATTAAAGGTATTGAATTCCCAAAAAGTTCATTATGCTGCTTTGCAAGTTCTCTAATTTTTAAAGCATCTTCATAATTGCTCATAACCATGCATTTCCAAAACATATTAAAAATCTTCCCAAAAGATTTATTATATATTTTTCCTCTT
>CAYSIM010000010.1:15955-20216 GCA_964431165.1 uncultured Thermoplasmatales archaeon
ATTCTATGTTTTGGCAGGAACTTACCTTCAAAGATTTTGAGGAAATCGTGGATGAAAGAACAATAGCAATTCTTCCAGTGGGATCGCTTGAAGAACACGGGCCTCATCTACCACTGGGAAGCGATACCTACCAGGCAGTTTATGTTGCCGAAGAAATATCAAAAAGATTGAATGCTATTATGCTTCCACCAATTAATTATGGTTTTACGGAGCTGGATGATTTCAAGGGTACCATTTCCATCGGCTTCGATTCTGTTTACCATATTACAAAGGATATTTTACAGGGTCTTTTGAAGAATGGCATAAGAAATGTGGTAATAATATCAGGTCATGCGAGTCAAATACACATGGCTGCTCTAAGGAAAGCCTGCAATGAGATACTGGAAGGAAATTTCATGAGAATTATGCTTCTTTCAGATTATGACATTGCCTACGAGATGAGGGGAAAAATCGTGCCATATGATGATTCCCATGCTGGCGTTATAGAAACAGCTAGAATGTTGGACATAAGACCGGATCTTGTTAAAGAGGAGAGAAAATTCGAAAGAAAAGAAAAGGGAAGTTTTCTGGTGATAGATAACTATGCAAGCATCTATCCTGAGGGTACGTTGAGCGATCCTTCAGGTGCTACCAAAGAGATGGGCAAGGAGATAAACAAATATATTGTGGAGAAATTAATAAAAATTATAAAGGAAAATTTTTCCATCAGCTAACTTTTCCCCTATTTGCTATATCCATAGCAAGATCGAAATCCTCCATATCCATGGCCAATGAAACTGCCTGATCGTATAGATCTGAATATGATGAAATGAAATCCTTCTTCTTGGTCTTTGGAAGATTCTTCGCCACCTCCTCCACGGCATTTAGTGCCTCCTTCAAATATTCCAGGGCCTTACCGTTGTTACCCCTTTCCTTTTCCACATAGGCCAGGTTCTGAAGGGCAAGCACATAGTTTTCCAGATCTTTAATCTGCTTTGCATTTTCCATAGCTTTTTTGAAATAATCCACGGCCTCATCCTTTCCCCATAATAAAAGACCCATGTTGTTATAAAGTTCTGGCAGCACTTCCAAATACTTTTTCTCTTCAGCTTCCTTAACTAGTTTTTGTGCTTCCCTCAGGGCTTCATCCGCATCCTTTTCAGAAAGTATGTTGAAACGAAGAATCCTGTCCTGGATGCTATTGGATATTTTTATCGCCTCATCTATGTATTTAAGGGCGTTCTCTATGTCAGAATTTTCCCTGTAGAAATAGCATTCCGCTATTTTCCTTAGAATTTTTGGTTTTTCTTCACCTTCAGCTGTTTTAAGTGCCTCAAGGTAAAGTGGAAGGGCCTGGTCCAGCATTTCACGCTCATAGAATTTTTCGGCCTTTGAAAGATTGTCCTCCATGAATGGATCAATTCCTGCCATGATTTTAAATTTTTGAGTTTTTTGGGTAAAAAGATTAAAATAAACGGTTTTGTAATTACATCCATGGATTTTATTTCACTCATTGAATTTCTCACCGGCACTTTATTTCTTTCAATAGCTTCATATCAGGATCTTAAAGAAAGGGAGATAAATCCCACCATTTTTCTTATCCTTGGTATTTTTTCATTTGTTTTTCTAATCTACAGGTTTTCATTTAACGTACAGATAATAATAATGGCCACAATTTTTTTCACATCATTCCTGGAACTTGAAAGATGGGACCATTTGCTCAATGTTTCTTTCATAATGTTATTGATAGTATTCCATAACAACCCTGTAATTTTCATAAATTCAATTCTTATGATATTCTATAAGTATTTTTATTACCTGAAATTGTTCGGGGGTAAGGCTGATATGAGGGCAGCCATGTCCATAACATTCCTTGTGCCTTCCTATCCTGATACATTCTCACCTTTTCAGGTGCATAGTTCCATAGTTTCACTCATATTCCCATTCTCCATACAGGTACTTTTCTATGCCACTGTTATAAACATAATCATTTACATACCATATCTATTATATAAGAATAAAAAAAATAATGCTGTAAAATTTCCAGACATGCTAACAAAAATATACATGGATGGGAAATGGATACCCTACCAGGCACCCTTCATTTTTTCGATGCTTATTGCATTCATAGTTTCATTCTTCATTCCTCTTTTCTCCTTCATCCCTTCATGACACCTATTGGCCTCATCTTTACAACTATCCTTGATATATTTGCACCCTCAACCGCTTCCACCACGTCATCCACATTTTTGTAAGCTCCAGGGGCTTCCTCAGCCGCCACATCCGATGAGGCAGATTTCACATATATACCCTTCTGGAGAAGTTCCCTTTTCACAGCTTCTCCCCTGTATCTCCTCAGGGCCTCATTCCTTGAAAGTATCCTTCCTGCACCATGGCATGTTGAACCGAATGTTTCCTGGAGTGCTTGCTGTGTTCCCACGAGCAGATAGGATGCCCTTCCCATGTCACCTGGTATAAGAACGGGCTGGCCTATTTCTTTATATATATCAGGAAGATCTGGATGTCCTGCAGGAAATGCCCTTGTTGCTCCTTTTCTGTGCACAACCACCTTCTTCCTCTTCCCATCTATTTCATATTCCTCTATCTTTGCAATATTATGTGCCAGACTGTAAATCACATGCATACCAAGATCTTCAGCACTGGATCCAAATATCTTTTCAAAGGCTGTCCTTGTCCAGTGGTTTATCATCTGTCTGTTAACAAAACCGAAATTAGCAGCTGCACCCATTGCACCTATGTAATCCTGTGATTCCTTTGAATGTACGGGTGCTGCAGCTAGCTGTTTATCCACAAGTTCTATCCCATATTTCTTTGATGCTGATTCCATTATATCAATGTAATCGGTGGCCACCTGATGACCCAGACCCCTTGAACCCGTGTGTATCATCACAGTCACCTGTCCCTCAGAGAATATGCCGAATTTCTTCGCTATCTCTGGAATGAAGATTTTCTCCACCACCTGTACCTCAAGGAAATGGTTCCCTGCCCCAAGTGTGCCGAGCTCATTTAGCCCGAGCTGAGGTGCACCCCTGGATTTTGCCTTTTCCGATACCTTAGATGCATCAGCAAACTTTATCCTGCCATTTTCCTCTATCCTTTCAAGATCCTCTTCCCAGCCATATCCATTTTCTATAGCCCACTTTGCACCCTCGTTAAGAACATTGTTAAGATCATTTTTATTGAGTTTTATTTTACCCTCAGAGCCAACGCCACTGGGCACTTCGTGGAATATCATATCTATTAGATCCTTTATCTTTGGCTGAACATCCTTCAGCATAAGATCTGTTCTAAGCATCTTGACACCGCAGTTAATATCATATCCCACTCCTCCAGGTGAAATAATTCCCTCATCATAATCAAATGCTGCCACACCCCCTATGGGAAAACCGTAGCCCCAGTGTATGTCGGGCATGGCATATGATGCCCTGATAATGCCTGGTAGTGTAGCTACGTTGGCCACCTGCTCAGGCGCATTATCCTTTTTTATATCCTCTATCATATGTTCGGATGCTATTATTATACCGTCCACCCTCATTCCCTTTTTGTAAGATTTTGGTATCTTCCATCTAAACCTATCCTGTCTTTCCAGGGGACCATTCCACATATTTCTCACCTATAGATTCATCATGGATCTATTATTTAATTTCATCGGAAGAAAAATTCCCTTTTAAGGGGTATGACAAAAATATTTTTATTTCTTTCCAAATAATTTTTTTACGAAAAATTGAATAATGCTTTACCATTTCAAAAATGAAGAGAGATCAGGATAAAAATAATTCTCTGATAATCTATACGTAATAATTATATATGACCATTTTCATTAATGATTAAAGGTGATAATATGAAATCTTTTTTAAAGGATGCACTCTCAAAAAATTATGAAAAAAAAGTAAGTGATTTTAAAAATGAAATGCCGCAAAGTGAAGAGGACAAGGAGCTTGAAGAATTACTTAAAAGCCTGAAAACTGTAATAAGGATAATGGGCTGCGGTGGTGGAGGATCCAACACGATAAACAGACTTATGGAGGAGGGTGTTCTTGGGGCGGATCTTATTGCAGCGAATACGGATGCACAGCATCTCCTTATAATAAAAGCTCAGAAGAAGATACTTCTAGGTAAAAGAACCACCAGAGGTCTGGGTGCAGGTGCGCTACCACAGATAGGAGAAGAGTCTGCGAAGGAGGTAGAAGAAAAAATAAAGGAGGTACTGCAGGGTTCTCATATAGTTTTCATCACCTGCGGTCTTGGTGGTGGAACGGGT
>CAYSIM010000011.1:0-6426 GCA_964431165.1 uncultured Thermoplasmatales archaeon
GTATAGAACATCTGGCCAACAATTCCGTGAGAGAAATATCGGGCGGGGAAAAGCAAAGAATGCTTATAGCAAGGGCACTTGCCCAGAATACGGAAATACTTTTAATGGATGAACCAACATCGAATCTGGATATAAAATACCAGGTGGAGATAATGGAATTGATTGAAAAAATAAGAAGAAATGGCAGGGCTATTCTCATAACAATGCATGATGTAAACATGGCAATAAGGTACTGTACGAGACTGGCATTACTTTCAGGTGGTAAAATATATAGCATAGGCCAGCCTGAGGAAGTAATAAATGAAAGAAGCATACATGAGGTTTATGGAGTTAAAGGTAAAATCATGAGAAATGGTAATGGCAATATAGTATATATTATTCCAGAGATAGTTCAATAGGTTTTGAAAGATGTCTCCTTGCCACTATGGGAACCTGGTAAATGCCCTCCTTTATATCCCTATCCACCTTTCTGTAAAAAGGCTCCTTGGCAAAAGTTCCACACCTTCTGCACCTGTAACCTTTTCCTTTACCTATAGATTCCATGGATCTACCGCAAACAGGGCATCTGGGGTTCTCCTTCCTATAAATATCCAGGAGATGATCTATTGAAATTTTTTCAATATTAATTGTCCCAGGATATTTTTTTAAACTCCCATAGACAGTTATCCTGTCACCGGGAACAAGTTTTTTTACTATCTCCCTGAACTCCTTTGTTTTTTCATATGCTGCACATTCTATTTTCCCTGATTTATCCATCAAGGAAAATATCACATGCCCTCCCCTGATCGTTTTTGGTTGTGAATAAACTTTTCCACTCACTATTACAGAATCGTAAGGTCTTATTTCTGAAATTTTTTTTCTTACCAGGTGATCATCGGTTCCCTGATTTGTCTCAAATATTATGTAACCATCGTAATGATCACTCTTTATTATATTAAGAGCATCAAATAGATCCCAAGGATCGGTACCCCTAATACCAAATAGAACGGGTGTTTTTGTTTCTGGCTTTATTGCCACATGATCATTCCTGTAATCATAATTTTCAAAAGTCGTTCTGATCTTTCTATCCATCTCAATCACAGATTCCTTATTAACATACCTTTCTTCAAGCCATTTTTTCTGTGGTAAATAGGCAATGAGCTCGTATGTTTTCCTCCTACCTCTCCATGAAATGGCAGCCGAAGCGCCTATAAGTCCCCTCTTACTCTTGTATCCATAGTATTCCGTACCTTCCAGATATGGAAAAATTTCTTCCAGTGAAACCACGGATCTTACAGCTTTCCAATACAGAGATTCAGGTAATTTCTTCATGGATATTACTATACCCGGTGAAGTTTTTTTATCTTCAAAAATTGCATATTTTTCCACTATTTCTCTTACATTGTCCATGACACCTTGAATCTGGATTTCCCTGCCCCTGGGAAAGAAATATATTTCCTCACCCTTGAATTCTCCCACCTTTTTCTTTTTACCTATTCCCTCTCCAAAATTCAGGGCAACGGCAGCATTTCCCCTTGTTTTCCAAGGTATGTTTGGATTAAGTCTAACAAGTTTTGGGAATCCTATCAAATCAAGATTGATTTTCAATATTATTTCAGGAACTAGATATGTGGTACACATTCCCTCGGATGAATCTGTGTCGTCCACTCCAATCCACATTCGCTTTTAAAATATATTCAACCTATTAATCTTTTTACCAAAATTTTTATTTAACAAATCCATTTTAATATTTATGATTGAGGAAATAGCATCCGGAATTCTCATAGTTCTTTCTTTATTTTTTATATACATTTCCCTTATTTCATGGAAAAATATGAAGGAGAGAAAATACATTTTCCTTCTTTTTGTTTTTTTTATTTTTTTCCTTAAGGGTATATCATATTTACTTGTACTACCATTTTACATATATCCTTCCCTTGACGCACTTGTCCTGATTTTTCTTTATATGGTGATAATATCAAGGTGAAGATCCTTTGCCCAGGGATTTGATGAAAAGAAAGATAATATACGAGGCAATAGAAAAAAACCCCGGTATACACTTCAGGGAATTATTAAGGAAACTTAATCTGAATGTGGGTGATCTACAGTACCATCTAGAGGTACTTGAAAAACAGTACCTTGTGATTTCCAAAGATGAAAGTGGGTACAGGAGATATTATCCCAGGGCAATGGAAAATCCGGAGGAAAAAAAATTTCTTCCATACCTGAGACAGACCGTACCTAGGGAAATAATTGTTGTATTGATTGAAAATGATGGTGCTGATATTGAAACAATAGAAAAGGAAACGGGTATAAACAGGAATACAATTTTTTATCATATTAAGAAAATGCTTAAAAATGGAATAATAGATAAAATTGAAAATGAAGGCAGAATAATCTATAAAGCGAATCGTGCTGAAGAAATGGCAAGAACATTAATAAAATATAGAGAAAGTTTTCAGGACAAACTTGTGGAAAAATTCATAGAGTTCTGGGAAAAATCATGATTTCTTCCTGATGAAAAATGCGCCTGAAATTATTATGGCCACACCAATTACTATACCCACTAGGGGGTATAGGTCAAGAACATACATATTTGCCTTAGACTCTATTGGTAATATTATACTTGAATTAACCGTAGAATTACCGTTTTCCACCGGCGAAAATATGATCATACTGGATGGATCGCTTCCAGTATAAAGTGTACCGTTGGATAAGGAAAACCTTGCATTGTTTATTTTCATACCATTCTTGGGCATACCGTTGAATTCATAGTTCATATTTCTATCAATGGAATTAATCTCCTTTAAACGTGCCGTGCTGTTGAATATATGTTCAATTATGCCTATGCTCTTGCCTTTTATACCTGATATGTGCAGATTAATGAAAATATACAGAGTATTGTTATAAATTTTTAGGAAAAAGGTGAAATCGTACATGGAATGATCCGTTCGGGTGATCATCGTATATTTTAGGGTACTATCGCTTGAGAAATTTTTTTCCCAGGGGAGGGAAGTAAGCTCATCATAAGTATTTGAAATTATTACCCTGCTTATTATGAAAACTAAAGAACTCTTTGAATTGTTAATAATTAGAAGGGGAAAATTCTTACCTATCAGTATTGAATATCCATATTCATTTACATTTATATATGATCCATTTTCATTTATGCTTAAAAAACCTGGAAAAATGATTATGGAAACAATTAGAAGGGACAATATTTTCATTTTTTCCTCACCACCATTAGCATTATAATACCTATAATTATGGATACTAAAATTATTGAAATTGCAAGGATATCTTGTAAACCATTTGCCTGGGCATTTCTGAATTCTAGCGTATTATTACCTGAAGGCATAAGTATAGAGTAAACCGTATAGTTACCCATCCTAAGCGTAGTAAAGTTTGAGTATATCTTTCCATTTAAAATAATCTGGAAATTCCCTGTGGAATTTGCAAAATAAAAGATGAAATACTTATCCATACCACTAAAATTGAAATAAAATTTCATATTATCAAGATTGGAGGAATAATTTACGTAAACATATTGGTATGTGTAATTTTTGTTGAATATGAATATACCTCCTATACTGGGACCGGAAAGTTCTTGAAAAACGGGTCCCAAGGTAGTAGTATTAAAGAAGAATGTTGAGGGTGAACTTGCGGAGATTTCATCATTATCGATGGAAAAATTACCGTTGAACCTTATAATAAGATCGCCACCATTTACTATTATCCCATTGAATGTGATTGCCCTGGAAATATTTATATTTTCAAAAAATTCTATTGAATAATTAATAGTACCCATAATACGGATTATACCTGCTTTATTTATCTCAAGCTTAAAATTCTGATTGGTAAAGAATAGACCAAAGGTCGTATACTTCCAGATGCCTTTGTTAACCTCCTTAAAATTTATTTCTTTGATTAAATTATGATTATTGAATGAAACATTGAAAATGTTACCATATTCATCGTAACTAAGGGAAATACCTCCAGCATTTAAATTTCCATCATATACAGTAGAAAATGGCAAACTGGTTACCAGGGCAATAGAAAATAGAGCTAATAGCATTTTCATTTCTATTAATAATTTTTAAAAAAGTATATTAGTTTTTTTGTACAAATTTTCATTTTGACATTTTTAAAAATATCAGATATTTTACATAAAATCCACTTCATATTTTTAAGTACATTTAAAATTCTTGAATACATATTTCAAAAGGATTATATATGGAAATTCTTTTTTTATTATTGTGAATATAATATTCTTTGTTGCATCATTCGTGGCAATTTTCTCAATAGTCAACCCATTTGGATCTATTCCATTCTTCTCCACTATGACACAATCATATTCAAAGGAGGAGAAGAAGAGAACACTAAAGAAAAGTATTCTTGTTGCCACCCTTGTGCTCTTCGTATTTGGCATAGGGGGTAAATATATTTTCATGGTTTTTAATATAAATGTTGATGTTTTCAAAATTGCAGGTGGTATTCTGCTATTCAAGGTGGCATTTGATATGATGCATGGAAAATACACAAGATCCAGACTTTCTGATTCTGAGAGAGAGGAGATTGAAGAAAAGGAAGCTGTGGGTATAGTTCCATTGGGTGTACCTCTTTTAGCCGGACCCGGTGCCATTACCACAGTGATAATATATGTGACTGAAAAAAGTGCCACGCTTGTGGATCAGGCAATGGTATTTGTATCAATACTCCTTGTTATGATAATCTCTTACTACCTGCTATACTTTTCCGATATATTTTTCAAATACTTGGGTAAGACAGGTAATCAGGTAATTTCAAGGATAATGGGTTTAATACTTGCCGCTATGTCCATTGAATTCATAGTGGAGGGAATAAAGAATCTTTTCTGATTATTTTGTAGGATAATTTGGTACCTCTGTAATAATGGTAACATCATGGGGATGGCTTTCCCTCAGTCCTTCCCCTGTCATTCTTATAAATCTTGAATTCCTCCTCAATTCTTCAATGTTTGCTGCTCCTACATAGCCCATACCACTTTTCAATCCACCAACTAGCTGGAAAATTACACCTTCAAGTTTTCCCTTATAGGGTACTGCACCTTCTACACCTTCAGGAACGTACTTCGATTCACCTATTTTTCCATATCTGTCTGATATACCCTTCTGTATTACACCCAGGGATCCCATTCCCCTGTAGGACTTATATTTTCTGCCACCGATCATTATCTCCTGCCCAGGTGCTTCGTCAGTGCCTGCTAAAAGATTTCCTAACATTACAGAATTTGCACCCGCGGCTATTGCCTTCACTATATCTCCAGAAAATCTTATTCCACCATCAGCAATGACGGGAATACCGTATTTTTCTGCAACTTCAGCTACTTGTGAAATTGCCTCAAGCTGTGGTACACCAACACCAGCTACGATCCTTGTTGTACATATGGAGCCAGGTCCAATTCCTACCCTTAATCCATCAACTTCTATTGAAATAAGGTCTTCTGCAGCCTCTGCCGTTGCAATGTTACCTGCAATTATATCCACATCTGTTTTCTTCCTCATCTCCTTAATGGATTCAATGCCCTTCAGGTTATGTGCATGTGCAGTATCCACAACAATAACATCCACATCCTCCTTTTCAAGGGCCTCCGCTCTTCTTATATCGAATGGTCCCACAGCCGCACCCACCATCAGCCTGCCTAGTTCATCCCTGGTAGAGTTTGGATACTTTTCTCTCTTTATTATGTCCTTGGATGTGATAAGGCCTGTCAATCTTCCATTTAAATCAATTATTGGTAGCTTTTCTATCCTGTGTTCCTGCATTATTTTCATGGCTTCTTCAAGTGTTATGTTTTCTTTTCCGGTTATGGGATTTTTTGTCATCACATCTTTGACTTTCATATTTTTCTCTTTCAGAAATCTTACATCCCTTCCAGTGATTATGCCAACGAGCTTTTCATTTTCCACAACTGGAAGGCCCGCTATTTTCTTCTCGGACATAAGTTTTATTGCATCACCAACGGTACTTTCTGGAGCGATTGTTATCACATCCCTAATGATGAGGCTTTCCTCCCTTTTCACAGATCTAACTGCTAGCCTCTGTTCCTCTATGCTCTGATTTCTGTGAATAATACCTATACCTCCTAGATGTGCCATTCCGATGGCCATTTCAGGCCCTGTAACAGTATCCATAGGGGAGCTAACTATGGGAATATTTATTTTTAAATTTCTTGTCAATTTAGTTCTTATATCCGTTTCCACAGGATCTACCCTCGTTTTTGAAGGTATCAAAAGTACATCGTCAAAGGTAAGGCCCAATTTTATACTCTGAAACTTATCTACAAACATATTAATATTAATATCTTTTCGTATAAAAATATTTTGAAAAAATTAAGTGTGGAATAAATATCATGTACCATTTTATTACACTCGAAAAAAATTATTGAAATTTATAGCACTGGAAAAC
>CAYSIM010000011.1:6436-10849 GCA_964431165.1 uncultured Thermoplasmatales archaeon
AAGGGAAATATTAAATAGTTTATTGTAAAATTTAAAATGATGATACCTGAAAATATAATAAATAAAGAATCCATTTCATATGTGAAAAAATTTGGATTAAATTTAAGAAATGATCCATTTCCTTGTTTTTTGCTTGCAATACTTTTTGGTGCCAGGATATCGGAAAATATTGCATCAAGAACATTCAGCATAATGAAAGTTGAGGGTTTAATAGAACCTGGAAGAATAATTGAAAGGGGATGGGAAGGTTTAGTTGATATTCTTGATCTAGGTGGCTATACAAGATACGATTTTAAAACTGCAACTAAAATTTTAAATGTTTCTAGGAATATAATTTCCAAAGGTGGATTGAAGAATATAATTGAAAATTCTGCTAATCCTGAAGAACTTGTTAAAGAATTAAAATCACTTTCTCCTGGTATAGGTGACGTTACGGTCGGCATTTTCATGCGTGAAATTGTTGATATATATAAAAATGCAAAACCTATGCCATCAAAATTTACAATAATTGCCATGGAAAACCTTGGCCTTGAACTTTACGATTATAAAAAGATAGGTGTAGAATATGCTATATATGAGTATTTCCTGCATAAAATAGGAAAGCTGTGCCTGAAGAAAAAATGCTCATCTTGTCCAGTTTCGGAATACTGCTTAAAAAACAAATTGTTAAAAAATACTAAAAAAATTTAAAATAGTTTTTTCCTTTATAATAGATGATGAAAAAAATTGAATTAAAAAATAATATTGTTGATAACATTTCTTTTGGTGCAATTGTGAAAATAAGGGATGAGCTCTTAAAAATGCAGAGGGAAGGAAAAAGGGTATATAGGATGGAATCTGGTGATCCATCTTTCCCCATTCCTGATCATGTTAAGGATGCAATCTGCAATGCCCTCAAGAATGATAGAACACATTATACAGATTCCACTGGTATCCCAGATCTTAGGGAGGCAGTGGCAGATAAACTAAAAAGAAAAAATAAAATATTGAATGCTACCCCTGAAGATGTTTTCATCACAAATGGAGGTATGAATGCAATTTATGTTGTATTCCGTTCCATGCTAGCCAGGAATGATAAAGTGATAATACCTGATCCCATGTGGACAGAAATAAATGAAATAATTAAGTTATCACTTGGTAAAGTGGTTCACTTGAATTATCTTGATTATTTAGATATGGAAAAATTAAAGAAACACAGGGATGCTAGGGCAATATTCATCAATTCACCCCATAATCCAACAGGAAAGGTTCTTCCAGTTGAAGCACAAAGGGCAATTGTTGAGTTTGCCAGGGAAAATGGAATATTTATAGTAAGTGATGAGGCTTATGAAGATGTTATTTTCGATGGAAGGGAGCATTATAGCCCTGCGTCAGAATATGAGAATACTGTTTCATTATTTTCAATGTCCAAGAGCTATGCAATGAGCGGTCTGAGAATAGGTTACATATTCACTAGTCATGAAAAATTGAAGGAAAGGATAAAGAAAATGCTCAGGGTGACGATAAATGGTGTAAATTCAGCTACACAATACGGTGCCCTTGCTGCTTTAAAGGGTCCGCAGGATATTGTTATAAAAATGAGGGATGAATACCAAAAGAGGAGGGACATTTTTTATCCTGCTGTTAAATCTACAGAATATCTTGATCCTGTATTTCCAGAGGGCACATTTTATCTATGGGCAAGGATTAAAAAATATCCTGAAGGTGTGAAGGATGAATGGGGTATGTCGGAATATATACTGAAAAAAACAAACATAGGAAGTACCCCAGGGACTGTGTTCGGAAGAAGAGGTAGGAATTATATTAGATTCGCATTCAGCACAAAAACAGAGGATGTAATTGAAGCTTCCAGAATAATAACAGAAAATCTCTGAGCATGGAAGGTATTAAATACCATTATCTATTTTAGGGATTGATCTCCATGACTTTCGCCGAGGCAGTAAATAGGAAATTGAATAAAAAAATATGCATGAAATGTTACGCTAAAAATCCACCTAATGCAACAAGATGCAGAAGATGCGGCTATAAAGGTCTAAGACCAAAGAGGAAGGAAAGGAAGGGTACTTAAAATTTTTAACTAAAAATTACCACCAGTTATAAGGATCTTAACTAAAGAATCTTTTATTTTATTTTCAAGCTGCTGATCCATTATTTTCTTGACAGTATCTTCTATTTTATACCCTTTCTTAATAAGCTTCACCTCCCCAGTCATTGTATCTATTGTGGCAAAGGAAGCCCTTGGATCTCCATCCCTAGGTTGGCCAAGGCTACCCGGGTTAACAAAGGTTGTTTTTCCTATTTTTCTAATAAATGGTATGTGGGTATGCCCAAAAATGACAAAATCACTCTCTGTCCTTTTAAATTTTTCAATTAATATTTCGTTATTTTCATTGGGTAGAACGTAATCGTACAGATAATCCTTCAATGATCCATGAACCATTGTGAAAGTGAAGCCATCAATGTCAAAATTTTGGTACATGGGTAAGAGTCCAAGGAAATTTAGCTGATTTTTGCTCAGATTTTTTCTATAATATTTCCTCGTTTCAACAGAAAGTTCATGATATTTTTCAGAACAGTTACAGTCTATGTTGAATGCATTGGCAGCATCATGGTTACCCATTACACATTTTTTTGCATTCTTCATCAAAAAATCAACAACTTTCTCCGGTTCTGGGCCGTAATCAACAGCATCACCGCTGAAAACAAGGAAGTCATATTTTTCAGAAAATATTGTTTCAAGGGCATCATAGTTGCCATGTATATCGGAAATGATGAGTATTTTACCCATATTTAATGGATTTAAAAAGTATTATTTAAAGATTTTTTAATTATTATTAAAATTTTTTAAAAAATTTTCATTGAGACAGATCATATTTTTCAAGCTGTTGCAGAACATATGATCTTATTTCCTCAGGAGTTGGTAAATCCAAAAGAATCTTACCATTTTCCATTACCTTTTCTAGCGCATTTTCCATAGTAGAACCACATTTCTTGCATGAAGGTGTATTTCTGCCATGTGGAACCACTGCATAACTACCGCATTTTTTGCATACATAAACATCCTTTCTTCCTGAAAATTTCCCTTTTTTAGCAAGTGGTTTATCATCAACTTCTACTATATCCATTGCATAGTCTATTGTGGATGCGCTTGAGATTGTTGTACCAACACCGAAACCATCTGCTCCAGCCTCGATTAACTCCTTTACATTCTCCTCCCTTATGCCACCTGAAACTATGACCTGAATGTTTTTAAAGCCCCTTAACTCCAGCTCCCATTTCACTTCCCTTATTATATGGGCAAAGTTCCCCCTGCGTGATGATGGTGTATCAAGTCTTACACCTGATAGATTTTTTATTATTTCAGCCGCTTTTAAAGAGGAAAATTTCTCATCACCGAAGGTATCTACAAGTGCAATCCTCGGGACAGAGGGATCAACATCTTGATCAAATTTCATCCAGGCATTTTCTTCACCCATCACAAGTATAAGCGCATGGGGCATCGTACCCCTCGGTGTTAACCCAAGCCTTTCAGCCCCTATAATGCTCGAAACAGAATCGCATCCACCTATGTATGAATACCTGTCAATCATAGGTGCCAGTGCAGGATGCATCCTTCTTACACCGAATGAAAGTAGCATCTTCTCACCTATCAATTTTTTAAATCTAGCGGATTTTGTTGAAATACCAGATGCTTCGCATATTAGACCAAGAACGGGTGTTTCAAATATTGCGAATTCCTGATAATCACCTTCAATACTGAGCACAGGCACCGGTATTCCGTTCTGATCAAATGGGGTAAAAATAGATCCTTCCTTCAATGACCTAATGGTAACATTTTTTCCTTCCAGGAGATGGAGAACCTCCTCCAGCCCTGAAAATACAATCCATGGATATGTGTGATCCTGGGTAGTTACCTCCATAAGAACTTTTTTATGCACATTTTCCCTTTTTAAAACATCCATAGTGTTTTTAAAATAAATATCGGTTGTTTTTCCTGAAAGTATTTCCTTTTCATCCGCAATATAAAATTTCATTCTAATCCACCTACATTTTCAAGGCTGATAATCCTTGTACCATAAATATTTTTCATGTATTTTAAGCCAAAATCCTTGTTTCCCTCCTTTATTGAATCTGTGCACTCCTTAACAACTATTGTTTCGTATCCGAGCATAAATGCGTGACATACAGTATGAAGAACGCATATATCCGTGCTCACACCTGCAACGATAACACTTTTAACATTTTTTTCCCTGAGAATATCATCAAGGTGGGTGTTGAAAAAAGCATCATACGTGTTTTTTTCTATCACAATATCCTCTGGCTTTACCTCAAGCTCATGTATTATTTCTGAGGAGAATGAACCCTTCATCGCATGAGGACCCCATATCTTCAACGCATTATCATTTTCACTGT